>DATJXN010000088.1 GCA_035500095.1 Candidatus Binataceae bacterium | reverse complement strand
GCGGCCCGCGCACGTCAGCGCCGTTGAGTATCGCGGCCCGCCCCGTCGCGCGGAGAGCGCGCGAAGGGGCGGGCGCATCCGGAAGCGCGGCAGCAGAGCCGCAAACGTAAACCAGGCGAGAAGCCACCCTGGGGGCGGCTCCTCGCCTGGTTTGCGTTGTTGAGCCACTACGGCGGCTGAGGCCCCGGGGAGATGCGGGCTTAAGGCCCGCATCTCCCCGCCCAGCCGCGAAGCGTCATTGTGCGATGCGCTTTAGCTCGGCGACTCGCGTCTGCATGTACGCGTCTTGCACTGCGCCGTAGAGGTCAACCGCATAGCGGTCGGCCTCTTCAAACTGATTCGGATGCAGTGAGCGATAGTTGACCGCGTTGATCGCCTCGGAACCGGCGTCCGCAGGGATAGTTACGTACCACGGCAGCAGCCAAGCCATCGGATTCATGCAGCCGTCAACCACGAGCCCAACCGTATCGCGCACGGTCGAGGGGCCGAAGAAGGGCAGCATCACATACGGTCCCGAATAGATCCCATAGTGCCCTAGCGTCAGACCGAAATCGTCGTTGTGCTGCTTCATTCCGAACCACGAATCGGCAACGTCGAAGAGTCCGGCCACACCGAGCGTGCTGTTGATTCCGAAGCGTGCGAGCTCGTTGGCCGCATTGTACGGATGGAGCTGGAACAGGTTGTTGGCAAAGCGCGGGATGACGCCGACGTTGCGGAAGAAGTTGTTCACGCTCTGGCGCGCGGGTTCGGGCATCACGTAGGAGTAGCCCTTCGCGACCGGCGTGACCACGTATTGGTCCAGATCGACGTTGAACTTGAACATCGCCGAGTTGAACGGCTCCAGCGGATCCGTATATGGACCGCCGGTTTCACCCGGCAACGTTTTCTCTCCCGGCAGCTTGGGGGCCGCCGCCTGATCTCCGCCGCCCGTCGCGGCGCTCTGACCGAACGTAGCCGAAACCATCAGCAAAGTCGCCAGCAATGCTGTTCCACACAGGGTGGCTAGCTTCTTGATGCTGCGCTCGGTCTGCATTCGCATGATCTCTTCACTGACGGCCACGTTTGTTTACCTCCGCGCCAGACTTTCCGTTCGGCGTCGTTCTCCCCCCGGATTGAAGGGTCTATGACCCCATAGAGGCTTCTAGCTGCTGTTGCTTCACACGCATATCGGACATCAGTTTATCGAATCCCTGATCATTAATCACACGATTAAACTGATTTCGATAGTTCGCCACAATACTGATAGCGTCAACTGTCACATCATAGATTTTCCAGTCGCCATCCATGTCACGCAACAGGTAATCCACCTTGATTGGCTGCTTTCCTGACTGGATTATCTGGCTGCGCACTCGCGCAAAGCCTTCTCCCTCGGCATTTTGCCCCAGAATGGCGACATCCTGGCCCGAATAATCCTGAATTTTGCTCAGGTATGCATTTTCGATAAAGGCCGTAAATAACTGGGTAAATTGGGCTCGCTGCTGGGTGCTGAGCTCGCGCCAGTGATATCCCAGCGCAATCCGGGACATATCCGAGAAGTCGAAATGTTGCTCCAGCAGCGAACGAAGTTTCCGCCGCCGCTGGGGGACCGGGCTGCTCCTATCGCGCAGTACCGGCAAAGCCGTGTTGACAACCTGGCTGACCGTGTCGAGCGCCGTCGGCAAGGCCCAAGCCTCCGGCGGTGACACGGCCGTCGCCACCATCAGGGCAAGCATCGCGGCGGCAAAGGCGCCAAACGCGATTCGAGCCGTTGCAGACGAAACCCACGGCGCCAGAGGGGTTCGAAGGTTGCCTGCTGAGTGATTATTCCCGAACATACCGCGTTTTTCCTATCTTACTGCAAGCCTTTGTCGTGGGTCCCGGAGGACGCGCCGCCGCTGCCGCTGCTGCTGCTGCCGCCGGAGCTCGAGCCATTGCTGTTGATCAACTGGCCTATGGCATCTTCCAACACGAAGGCAGACTGGGTTCGGCGAATTAGGCCCCCAGCGGTCAGATCATGTTCGCCCCCGCCTAGAGAAATCGAGACGTATTTGTCGCCAATTATACCGCTGGTCTTAATCGATGCTATTGCGTCCGTATCCACCGCTACACCGGTGTTGATCCTCAGCGCCACGTGCGCGCGATAGTCCTTGAGCCCCAAAGCAATTACTTTGCCAACCTGCACACCCGCGATTTCGACCTGATCGCCAGCCTTCAGGCCGGAAATATTGTCGAAATTCGCGTAGATGACGTAGCCGCTGTTGCTGAACAGCTCTATTTTTCCCAGCCGTAGCGACAGAATCGCCAGTGCCGCGATTCCAGCCAGGGCGAAAAGTCCCACGATAAGCTTGGTTGTCCAACTGGCGTACATTGTCTGCTCTTAGAGCGCGGCCGCGTCGCGCTCGTCTCCTGCGGCTCTGCCCGCCAGGAAGCGGTTGAAGACCTCGTCGTTGGCGGCAGTAACTTCGGCGGGGGTTCCGGTAAGTTTCATCCGGCCCTCGTGCATGAAAGCAACGCGGTCGGATATCTCAAATACCGCGGGCACGTCATGGCTGACCATCACCACGGTTAGGCCGAAGCGCTGCTGCGTTTGGCGCACCAGCGCATGAATCGATCCGGTGCGGGTAGGGTCGAGCCCGGTGGTCGGTTCGTCGAGCATCAGGATCTTCGGATTGCGCACGAGCGCGCGGGCGAGCGCCGCCCGCTTCTGCATCCCGCCGCTCAGCTCCGAGGGATACTTGTTCTCCATCCCCTCGAGGCCAACGTTGCCCAGCATCTCATGCACCTTGAGCGCAATTTCCTTGCGTTCCATACCGGTGTTCTCGACCAGCGGAAACGCGACATTGTCGAACACCGTCATCGAATCGAACAGCGCGCCCGCCTGGAACAGCATCCCGAATTCCTTGCGCACCTCGTCCAGTCCGCGATTGCTCAGGCGCGTGACATCGACTCCGTCGATCACGATTCTGCCCGAGTCGGCACGCAAGAGCAGGTTGAGATGCTTGAGCAGCACGGTCTTGCCGCATCCGCTGGGGCCCACGATGGTCGTGATATGGCCGCGTGGAAAATCGAGATCGACGCCGCGCAGAACTTCCTGCGCTCCGAAGCGATGGCGCAGGCCGCGCACTTCGATCGCAACCGGTCCGCCCGGCGCGGCCGCGCCCTTTCCGTTCTGATCCGCCATCGTCAGTCCTGCGCCATTCGCGTCTGCGCCATCTTCACTCGCCCAACTTCACTTGCCCAACTTCACTGCTCATCTTCGCTTGCTCATCTTGGCCCCGATCGGCATTTCTGTCTGAAATTTCCGCGAATTTTATAGGAGAATCGACGTGAGGAAATAGTCCCAGGCCAGAATCAGCACGCTCGAGAGCACCACCGCCTCGGTGGTTGCGCGGCTTACCCCGGTCGCCATCCGCTGCGCATGGTAACCCTTGTAACAGCAGACCCACATCACGACCAGCCCGAAGACCAGCGCCTTGTAGAGACCGCTCGCGATGTCGTGGGCGGACAGGTTCATTGCGATGCCGTTTAAGTAGGCGCCGCTCGGCGCCCCCATCAGGCCGACGCCGATAAGGTAGCCGCCCCAGATTCCGATCACGTCGAAGATGCTGGTCAGCAGCGGGAAACTGAGCACCCCCGCGATCACGCGCGGCGAGATGAGGTACTGGATCGGATTGATCGCCATCACCGCAAGCGCGTCGATCTGCTCGGTCGCCTGCATCGATCCCAGCTCGGCCGCCATCGCGGAACCCGCCCGCGCCGTAACCATCAGCGCCGCCAGCACCGGCCCCAGCTCGCGCACCAGCACCAGCGCGACGACCGTGCCGAGCGCGCCCTCGGAACCGAAGCGGCGCAGCGTGTTGTAGCCCTGCAGGCCGAGCACCATCCCGGTGAACGCGCCGATCAGCGCGACCAGCACGATCGACTCGGCGCCGATCGTGCGCATCTGGCGGATCGCGAGGCGCGGTTTGTATGGCGGAAGGACCGCGCACCACAGCGCGACCGTCAGGAACAGCACGAAGTTACCCAGCGCGATGACGTTATCGATCACCAGCGCGCCGAGGCGCGCAATCAGCCCCGCAATTCTCGACATCCGGATAAGCCCGTTTAACCGTGAATAATACCGAGCCGGGCAAGCTGGCCGTAGGTATGCGTCATGCTGGGCGTGCGCACGAATTCGTTGAGATCATCGATCACGTCGAGATCAAGCCCGGGACCGCGCTGGCGCACCACCCGGCTCGGCAGCCCGAGCCGATAACATTCCTCGAGATGGCGCGCGAGGCTTTGGCCGCCGAAGCGAGTCGGAATCGCGTCGGCCGGCGCCCGTGCGATTATATTGGTCCCGCTCAAGTCGCGCGAGGGCACCAGCACCACCCCGCGGTCCTCTTCGGCCAGTTCGGCGAACACGGTATCGATATCCTCGCCGGTCACCAGGGGAATGTCCGAAAGCACCGTGCAGAGGCTCTCGACGCCCTGCGCGGCGAGCGCGGAGGTCGCGACACGAACTGCCGCGTTGAGCCCGCGCGGAAATTCCTCGTCGATCACCAGCGCTCCCGCGGCGCGCGCCGCGTCGAGCAATGCCGGGTCCGAACTGATCACGGCCACGTGCTCGGCCGCGCGCGCGCTGAGCGCCGCAGCCAGCACGTCGCGAAACATCGCCTCGGCGAGCGCCATTCGATCGGCGTCGCCGACCGCGCGGCCCAGGCGCGTCTTGGCAAAGGCCAGATGCTTCGCTGCGATAAGGATTGCACGCACGGCGTACCTTTATAACTCACGCCGTCGATCGAGCCAAACCGAAAAGGATCGGATGGCGCGCCTTGACAGAGTTCGCATCGCGGCCCCAACATTGAAGCTGCGCTCCGCCGCTCGCTTTATCGGCAACCGGACGGCCGCACGGTCCTTTGGCGGGCCCGCGCGGCAGCCGCAGAGGGCGCGTTACATCGGTCTGGGCCGGACGAGGAAGGTGGAGGCATGGAGCCGCAACATCGGAGCGTTTCAACGCTTACTGAAAAATTCAACCGCCGCATGGCGCGCATGCGCGGCCGCACGATCGCGATTGTGGCCGCCGCGGCGGTGCTGAGCACGGGACTTATCGCCGGATGCCGCGGCAAATCGGTCAACGACTACCTGCGCGAGGGCGACGCCGCGATGCAGCGGACGGACCTCGGGCAGGCGGAAGAGAACTACCAGGCAGCGGTCAAGGCCGCGCCCGGCGATCCGCGCGTCCACGTCGCGCTCGGCAACCTCTACGTCTTCGAGCAGAAGCCGACGCTGGCGCAGGCCGAGTTCGTGCGCGTGCTCGAACTGGAACCGGCCAACCCGGCCGCTCATTCGGCGCTCGGCGGACTTTACGAATCGGCGGGGCAGATGGGCGCGGCCGAGGAACAATACCTCGCGGCCGTCGCGCTCAAGCCGACCGATCCGGTCTACCGTCTCCAGCTCGGCGCGCTGCTCGCGAAGAATAAGCGCCAGGTAAGGGCCGAGGTCGAGTTGCGCACCGCGATCGGGCTGCAGCCCAAGAATGCGCAGGCCCATCTCGCGCTCGCGAACCTGCTGAACGCGAACCCCGACACCAGGGCCGAGGCCGAGGCCGAATTTGCCGAGGTCCGCGCGCTCGATCCGCACCTGCTGGCCGAGCCGGTCAGGGCGGCTCCGGAAGCGCCCGGCACGGCGCCCGGCGCGGCGACCGCGGCGGCGCCGCCGCCCACGACCCCGGCGGTCAAGGAGCACAAGCTCAAGCCAATCGACCGCAAGTTCAAGCTGACCAAGAACTCTCCCGTGTACCAGGCGGCCGACGGTTCGACCAGCGTGGTCGGCCAGGTGCATCGCGGACACTTCGTGCACGTGACGGGAATCGCGGGCGACTGGCTGCAGGTAACGCTGCGTAACGGGACCGTGGGTTACATCCCCGTGGCCGCCGCCGAGTAACCGTGCGAGCGGGATGCAAGTGACGCGGTGAAGGCCGGCGGCAAATCCGCAAAGCCGCCCGGACCGCGCGGATCGCTCCTGCTCGGCAGCCTCCGCCGGGTGCAGCGCGAGCCGCTCGAGCTAATGCGCGAGGGCTTTCGCGACCACGGCGACATCGTGGGCTACCGCTTCGGCAATACGCGCGCGGCGCTGCTCGCCCATCCCGAGCATATCCGCCACGTCCTGCACGACAACCAGCGCAACTACAACAAGCAGAACGTGGACTATGCGATGCTCCGGCGGCTGCTCGGCAACGGCCTGCTGACCAGCGAGGGCGCGTTCTGGCATCGCCAGCGCCGGCTCATCGCCCCGATGTTCCATCGCCAGCGCGTGGCCGGGTTCTGCAACCTGATGGTCAACAGCACGCTCGAGATGCTCGAACGGTGGGACGCGCTCGCGCGCCGCGGCGAGCCTTTCGATGTCGGCGCCGAGATGACACATCTTACGCTTAAGATCGTGGCCAAGGCGCTGTTCAGCGCCGACGTGAGCGACGACGCCGAAGCGATCGGCGACGCGCTGACCGAGGTCAACCGGCAGCTTGGCGAATTCAGCCTGCTCGACCTGCTCTGGATGATTCCGACGCCGCGCAAGCGCCGCTTTCGCGCCGCCGTGCTTGCGCTCGACCAGGTCGTCGGCAAGATCATCGACGAGCGCCGCCTCAGCACCCATCGCAACCAGGACTTGCTCTCGATGCTGCTCGAGGCGGTGGACGAGGAGACTGACAAGGGGATGACCCCGCGCCAGGTGCGCGACGAGGTTCTGACCCTGCTGCTGGCAGGCCATGAAACCACCGCCAACGCGCTGACCTGGACCTGGTACCTGCTCGCGCAGAACCCCGAAGCGGCAGACAAGCTCGAGCGGGAAGTCCGCGAGGTGCTCGGCGATCGCGCGCCCGACGCGCTCGATCTGCCGAATCTGCCGTACACGCGGATGGTGGTGGAAGAATCGATGCGGCTTTATCCGCCGGCGTGGGCGATTTCGCGCAACGCCATCGCCGACGACGAAATCGGCGGCTACCGCATCCCGCGCAAGACCAGCGTGATCATCTGCAGCTTCATCACGCATCGCCATCCCGCCTTCTGGGAGGCGCCGGAGCGCTTCGACCCCGAGCGCTTCTCGCCCGCGCGCTCGGAGGGGCGTCCGAATTTCGCCTACCTGCCGTTCGGCGGCGGTCCGCGAATTTGTATCGGCAACGGCTTCGCGATGACCGAAGCGCAACTGGTGATCGCGACGGTGGCGCAGCGCTACCGGCTCGGCCTCGCGCCGGGGCATCCGGTGGAACTCCATCCGCTGATCACGCTGCGCCCGCGCCACGGGATGCGGATGACGCTCCATCCGGCGGATACCGCCGTCGCCGCGGACATTCGACGCAACGCCGCCCGCTGACGCAGTCTTCTCTTACCCGCTTCCCCTGTGTGTCTTGGGAGAGGGAATATACGCAGCCATCTTCTTCATCCCGTCTCACTCAGCTTTGGGGAAAGGAACAGAGGCGCGTGGCTACGACCTAACCGCGTCGGGCTGGCGCGAAGGATGCGCCGCGGCGAACGCCTCGAGCTTCAGACACTCCTCGTTGATCTTTCGGAGCGCCGGATAGGGCCCCATGTCGAGGTCGACCCTCGCGGCGTTAAAAATCTGCGGCACGAGGAAAACGTCCGCCATCGTCGGCGTGTCGCCGTGGCAAAAGCGCCCGCTCGCTCCGGAAGCCATCATCGCTTCGAGCGCGGCGAAATTGAGCGCGATCCAGTGGCGGCACCATTCGCCCACCCGCTGCTCGCCGAGCTTGAGCTGCTCGCCGAGATAGACCTGCGTCCGGCGGTTGTTGAGCGGATGAATCTCGCAGGCGATGTTGAGCGCGATCGCGCGCACCCGCGCCCGCCCCGCCGGATCGGACGGCAGGATCGGCGGCGCGGGAAAGCGCTCTTCGAGATATTCGCAGATCGCCATCGATTGCGGTACGAGCACGCCGCCGTCCTCGAGCAGCGGCACGATCGCCTGCGGATTCAGCCGGCGATACTCTTCGCCCAGGGTTTCATCCTTCAGCAGATTGACCGAGGCGTACTCGTACCTGAGCCCCTTCAGATTGAGCGCGATCCGCGCGCGATACGACGCCGACGATCTGAAAAATCCGTAGAGCTTCATGGCTCTCCTTCCTCGGCGGCAGTATAGCCCCGGCCCAAAGCACCCGGAAAAGCCTCGCCGGCGACCGCAGCGGGCGGCCGTAACGCGGCGGGATCCACGCTCGGCCCGTGCAGATGAATCAGCCGGCCGTCGGCGGGGTCGCGCTCGGAGAGCCATCGCGCAACGATCGCCATCGCGTCCAACTCATCGCGCACAACCGGCCGCACGCGGTAGGGTTCGTAATTGGCGGCGACGAATTCCGCGACCGCATGCGCGTCGGCCGCTTCGCGAAGCGGCCGGCTAAGCGCGAGACGCCCGCTCAACACGACGTGCGCGAGCATCGAGTCCCCCTCGCCCACCATGATCGCGAGGTTGTTCTCGGTGACGACGCGGCTTAGGCGCTCGGCGCGCGCGGCGAGCGTGGTGAGCGCCGCAAGCTCGCGCTTAAGCCGCGCGGCCTCTTCGAAGCGCATCGCGCGCGCCGCCTGGTCGCGCGCGCGGGCGAGCTCGCCGAGCAGCGGTGCGCTGCGCCCGCGCAAAAATTCGACCGCGCGCCGCACCCGCGCGCCATAGGCGTCCTCGCCGGCGCTCAGATTGCAGGGCATCGCGCAATGCCCCATCTGGCCGTACATGCACGGCGAGAAATCCGGCTCGGGCTTAAGCTTGCCCGCGCAGGTGCGCAATCCGAGCACGCGCCCGAGCGCGCGCACGGCCCGGTCAACTCCGCCGCGGCCGACGAACGGCCCAAGCTGCATCACGCCGCGCCGCGCCGAAAGCCTGGGCGCGAGCCCAAGCCGCGGAAACTCGTCCATCAGATCGAGCCGCACGAAGTACGCCTGCGCCATCCCCTTGAGCATCCGGTTATACGGCGGCTTGAGCTCGCGGATGAGCCGCGCTTCGAGCAGCGCGGCGTCGAGCGCCGACGGCGCAACGCGCGTGTCGATCGCATAGACATGGCTCACCAGCTCGGCGGTTTTGGCGTTGATCGCGAAGCCGCCGTTGAAATAGGAGGCGACGCGCTCGCGCAGGCGCCGCGCCTTGCCGACGTAGAGCAGATCGCCGCGCTCGTTGCGCATCAGGTAAACCCCGGGCGCCATCGGCAGCGCGGCGATCGCTTCGGGCGCGACGTGGCGCTCGATTCTGCGCCCGGCGGCGCCGCGGCCGTGCAAATCGATCAGCCGGTCGACGCGGGTCACTCCGCTTTGCGCCGCGATGTCGAGAAAGATCGAGAGCAGCTCCGCGGCCATCCGCGCATCGCCGAGTCCGCGATGGCGTCCCGCGGTGGAAAGGCCGAAGTGCTCGGCCAGGGCGTCGAGCCGGCGGCGGCGCAGCGACGGCGCGAAACGGCGCGAGAGCCTGAGCGTGCATAGCACCGGGTTGCGCAGGCCGATTCCGAAGATGCGGCGGAACTCGAAATCGAGGAACGCGCAATCGAACTGCGCGTTGTGCGCGACCATCACCGCGTCGCCCAGAAAATCGCGAAACACCGGCAGCACGCGCTCGATCGGCGGCGCGTCCGCCACCATCTCGTCGGTGATCGACGTAAGCCGCGTGACGAAAGGCGAAATCGGCCCGCGCGGGCGCACCAGGGTCGCGAACGATTCGGTCATCCGCGGACCTTCCATCCGGTACGCGCCGATTTCCGTGATCGTGCCGGGGCCAGGTCGGCCGCCGGTGGTCTCGAGATCGACCACCACGTAGCGGCCGCGGTCGAGCGGCACCTTCAACCCCTCGTTGGTCCGCAGCGACCACATCCCGCTCGCCGCATCGAAGACGAAATTGGGATCGCCGGCGAGCAGGCGATGAACGATGCGCGGGCCGAGTTCGGGGTCGGAACCGGCGCCGGCGAAAAGCAGGCCGACCAGTTCGCCGGTATGCGCGCCGGCCGCCTGGCGCTCGAGATAGGCGAGCAGTTTTTCGCGCGCGGTCGCGCCGGAATACCGACCGCCGAGGTCGAAGGCTCCCGTCCGATCCGCCATCATGCCCCCCCCATCCTCCTGACTAAAGGCCGCCTGGCCGACTTAAGGCCGTCTGGCACGCTTCGTGTTATGTTCGCTTTAGCAGACTACGCGGGGAAAGCCTACTGCCCGACGCGACCGGGGTTTGCCGGGCCGCGCCCGGAAGCTGTACGCTTGGTCGACCGCGCAGCGCGGCGTTCTCGATGCTGGTTCGGCGCAGGATATCTATGGCGATCCGGATGGCGGCGGCGGTCGCGGCCCTGGCGGTGCTCGGGGTTGTGCTCGGCGAATTGATCTCGGAGGCCGGTCCCTACCAGGACGCGACGGCGCCCGCGGAGCAGCTTCATCCGGCGGCATGGCCCAACGGCACGCTGACCATCGCGGACCTCGGCCATTCGACGCTCTTGATGGACTGGTACGGCGTGCGCGTGCTGAGCGATCCGGCGCTGTTCAACCGCGTCGGGCTGTCGATCGGCTCGATGCTGACAATCGGGCCGCGCCGGCATAGCGCGCCGCCGCTTGCGCCCGCAGAGCTGCAGAATCTCGATGTCATCCTGATCACCCACGCGCACATGGATCATCTCGATCTGCCGTCGCTGAGCGCACTGCCCCGACGCGCAGTCGTAATTGCATGCAGCGGATGCGCCGACCTGATTCGTCCATTGGGGTTTACCGACGTGCGCGAGCTTCGATGGGGCCAGAGCACGACGGTCAAGGGCCTGAGCGTGACAGCGATGGGCGCGAAGCACTGGGGAGTGCGATGGCCGCCGTTTGGCCGCGCATACGGCTACAACAGCTACCTGATCGCGCGCGGCGGCACGCGGATGCTGCTCGCGTGCGACAGCGCGTACACGCCTCTCTTCGACGCGCTCGCGGCCGACCCGCCCGACGTCGCGGCGTTCTCGATCGCGGCCTACGACCCCTGGATTCGCCATCACGCCAACCCCGAGCAGGTGTGGGCGATGTTCCAGCAGACCCGCGCACGCTACCTGGTGCCGATTCATTGGGGCACCTTCCGGCTCTCGAAGGAACCGATGGATGCACCGATGCGCCGACTGTTGGCGGCGGCGGGGCCCGAACCCGGCAAAGTCGCGATTCGCCAAATCGGTGTCGCCTGGAGCCTGCCGCAGCCGGCGCCGCGGACCGCTCTTCGAGCCACCGGCGGGGCTTGCGTTTCGGGTAGAACGGACGTTCTGTTGAATGCGTCAAAATGAGCTACAATGCCACAGGAGATTAGAAGAGCCGCATTAGCGGCGTCGCAGATTGAACACCCCGGGAAAGTCATCGGGTAAATATCGGGTAAATATCGGGGGGGAAGATAATGGCCAACTCGCACGAACGACCAAAGCTTCCAGCAAGACTTCCGGCTACGCTGCTGGCGATAACAGCGCTCGTGCTTGGATACGCCGTGATTGCCGCGCGGCCGGCGCTCGCGCAGGACGACGATTGGACGGTCGTGACGCCCCAGGACGAACCGCGTCCTGCGCATCAGAGCCATCCGTCGAAAGCCGCGCCGGCCGTTCCGGCTGCCAACGACGATCCGCAGGCGGCGCAGCAGGCGCCGCCTGCGGCCGACGGCGCGCATAAGGTCTGCGGCGAGCCCGCGCGGCCGGCGACCGAGCCCTACAAGAGCATCGTCGCCGACATCGACCGCCAGTGGGGCATGAGCACTCCGGTTTACGAATCGGTGCAGGTCTCGTCGCCGCATGTCTCGCGCAGCGGATGCATCTTCTACAACCCGGTCTTCATCGCAGCGTTCCTGCGCGGCGAGACCGACGAGCACGGCGAACCCGACAAGACCTCGATGCTCTACGCGATCATGGCGCACGAACTCGGCCATATCGAACATCACGATTACGAGCGCAAAGCCTCGAGCGTCGAGAAGGAACTTGAGGCCGATCGGTTCTCGGGTTACACGCTCGAACGGATGGGCATTCCGCGCGCCAACATCACCCCCTTCTACAGCCTCGGCGGCGACGAATTCAGCGGCGTCCACGACCACGGCTTCTCCAACGAGCGGATCACGGCGTTCGATCAGGGCTGGAAGGCGGCGGAGTGGAACCGGCCCGAAGACGGCGGGAGCGCCGGCGGCGCGTCCACCGAAGATTCGAGCACGGCCGACGATTCGGCCGCCGCCGCGGCCGTCCCGTAGCGAAGCGATCGCGCCGGGCCCGAGCAGGAATCCGGCGCAAACTCGCGATTCGCGGCGGCCGCTAGATCTTTTTGCGGCGCTTCGAGAGGTAATCCACCAGCATGTACTCGCCCAGATGATCGGGGCGCGTGTAGAGCGCGCGGCCGCGGTTGATCTGGGTCATCTTTTCGACGAAGGCGCGCAGGCTCGGCGAGTCGTCCAGCATGAAGGTGTTGATCGTGATGCCCTTGCGGGTAACGCGCTCGACTTCCCTGAGCGTCTCCTGCGCCGCGCGCATGCTGATGCCGCCGAACGAGAGCGGCCATTCGCAGTACAGGCGCTTGTTGAGAAAATAGGCGGTCGGCTGGCCGTCGGTGATCACGATGATGTGCTGATTGCGCGAGGGATGGCGTCCGAGCAGGTCGGAGGCCAGGCGCAGCCCGTCCTGCAGGTTGGTGAACGGGTCGCCCATGTTCCATGAGGCTTCGGGCAGGTCTTTCAGCTTCAATTCGACCGCGCGGGTGAAGAAGCCGACGATGGAAAAAAAGTCGCGCGGAAACTTGGTCCGGATGAGCGTCTCCATCGCCATCGCGACCTTCTTCGCCGCCGCAAAGCGCCCTTCCCAGCTCATCGACCACGACATGTCCAGGCACAGCACCGTTGACGACGAACTCGCGTAGTCACTTTCGTAAACCTCGAAGTCGCCGGGCTCGAGCTTGAGCGGCACGCCGGGCCGCCGCGCCAGCGCGTGCCTGAGCGTCGCGACCAGGTTCAGGTTGAGCGGATCGCCGAAGGCGTAGCTCTTGGTCTGGTCGGGGCGGATTTCGACGATGCCGCGATGGTCGGTCTGATGGGATCCGGCGCGGTCCTTGAGCAGGCCCTGGTAGATGTCGCGCAGCGCCAGCTGGCCGATCCGGCGCACGCCCTTGGGCGAGAGCGCCATGTGCTCGCCCTTCTGGACCATGTAGCCGCCCTCTTCGAGCAGCAGCATCACCTGGCGCAGGTTCTGGAAATCCTCGTCGGCCTGCTGCCCCAGCATCTCGCGCAGATCGTCGGCCGAGATCTTGTCGAAGTTGCTCGACATCAGATCCTGCTCGAGCTGCTTCATCCGCTCCATCTCGCGCATCAGCTCGAGCGCCTCGCGGTAGTTGAGGCTCTTGGGGCCGTGGAACAGATGCTGGTTGCGCTCGCGAAAGTTTTCGAGGTCGCGGATGTTCTCGTATTCCTTGAGCAGCTGCTCGAAATCGGCGCGCGCCTGGGCGTCCTCAAATTCATGGCTCTCGAGCTTGCGAATCGCCTCTGAGAACCGGCGCGGGATGCGCTGCAGTTCGCGCAGCTTCTGCTCGAACCGGGCGCCGGGCCGCTCGGCATTCATCCGCTCGAGCGTGCCGCGCTCGCGATCGACGATGTCCTGCAGGCGCTGATCGATCTCGTCCAGCGCCTCCTTGAGATTGAAGTCGCGGTAGCGCTGGCGCATCTCCTGGCGCAGCTGTTCGAGAAACTCCTCCAGTCCCGCGACGCGCATGCCGTCGAAGTCCATTCCCTGGCGCGACATCCAGTCCATCGCCTGGCGCACGTCGTCGGTGTAGGAGAGAAACTCGGCCAGCTTCTCGAATACCTTGTCGGCGTCGAGCCTGAGCTTCTGGCTGCCGTCCCACGCGGTGTAGCGGATTTCGATCATCGGCGTCGCCCGCGCCCGTCCCCGGCCTCAGGCGTGATAGGCGAAGCGCCCGCCGTGGCGCTCCTTGTTGAGCTTCTGATGAAGATGCAGGCCCTCGAACACGAGTTCGGTCGCTGCGGCCATCAGGCCCGGCGTCTCGAACGAGCCCAGCTGCTCGACCGCCTCGCGCAGGCCCGGCACCTCGCGCAGCGCCTCGAGGTATTCGGAGGCCGGCGACTGGTCGGAGACCTCGACGCCCCATCCGCCCTCGAAGTACGCGCTCACGCGGCGCAGATCGTCGACCTTGAAGTAGCGGTCGAAGGTCTTGAGCACGGCGCGGTTGATGAGCCGCTCGATCAGGTCGTCCTCCTTCTTGTCCTCGCCCACGTATTCGAGCTCAATTTTGCCCGCGGTCGAGGCGTAGAGCGACGGCAGATCGGAGAGCCGCGGCACGATCTCGTTCTCGCCCAGGCGCACCGCGCGCTTCTCGGCGTTGGAGATCACCGATTCGAAGTTGTTGATCGAGACCCGCACCGAAACCCCCGAGGTCTGGTTGATCTCATTGGAGGCGCGCGCCTCGAAGGTCAGCTGCGCGACCACCTCCTTGATGAAGGACGGGATGCGCAGCGCCATCCCGTCGCTCGCCGGATAGCCGCATTCCTGATCCATGATCGCGATTTCGTCTTCGATCGTTCGCGGGTAGTGCGTGCGGATCTGGACGTCGAAGCGGTCCTTCAGCGGCGTGATGATCCGGCCGCGCGAGGTGTAATCCTCCGGGTTGGCGCTCGCGACGAACACCAGGTCAAGCGGCATGCGCACGCGGTAGCCCTTGATCTGGACGTCCTTCTCTTCCATCAGGTTGAACAGTCCGACCTGCACCTTCTCGGTCAGGTCGGGCAACTCGTTGATCGCGAAGATGCCGCGGTTGGTGCGCGGGATGAGGCCGTAGTGGATGGTCTCCTCGTCGGCGAGGTAGCGGCCCTCGGCGACCTTGATCGGATCGATCTCGCCGATCAGGTCCGCCACCGAGACGTCGGGCGTCGCGAGCTTCTCGGCGTAGCGCCGCTCGCGTCCGATCCATTCGATCTCGAGCGCTTCGCCGGCTTCGGCCAGGCGGCGGCGGCAGGCGCCACAGATCGGACGGTACGGATCGTCGTTGATCTCACAGCCCTTGACCGCCGCGACGTGTTCGTCGAGGAGCTCGATGAGCAGGCGGATTAGGCGCGACTTTGCCTGTCCGCGTTCGCCGAGAAAGATCATGTGATGGCCCGCGAGCACGCCGTTTTCGATCTCCGGCAGCACGCTCTCGTCGTAGCCGATGATGCCGGGGAGAATCCGCTCGCCCGCGCGCAGGCGGCCGATCAGATTGCGGCGCATCTCGAGCCGGACCGGCAACACCGCGACGCCCGCCGCGCGCAGCTGGCCCAGCGTGCGGATTTTCAGCAAGTCTTGCTTCATTTAAAAATCCAGTCGGGAAATCCCGTCCCGCTTTAGGATATGGCAGCGTCGACCGTCTTGAAAAGCGGCTCCAGTAAATCGAAGGTTGTCTCGAGATGCTCCGAGATCACGCGCGTCGCCGCCAGCACCGGCATGAAATTGACGTCGCCGTCCCATCGCGGCACCACGTGCCAGTGCATGTGATCGGCAAAGCCCGCGCCGCCGCATCGCCCAAGGTTCGCGCCCAGATTGAACCCCTCGCAGTTGTAGGCGCGGCGCAGAAGCGTCAGCGCCGCGGCCTGCAGCTCGGCGAGCGCGGCGCGCTCGGCGCGCTCGAGCAGGTCGGGCGAAGCGAGGTGGCGGCGCGGCGCGATCATCAAGTGGCCATTGTTGTAGGGGTAGCGATTGAGCATCACCAGCGCGAGCGGCCCCGCGTAAAGCACCAGCCTGCGGCGGCGCTCGGCGGCGCCGGGCGTGCCGAAGCAGAAGATGCATCCGCGGCCCGGCAGGCCGGCAGTGCGCAGGTAGGTCCCTCGCCAGGGCGCCCACAGCCGCAGCGGCTCGCCGTCGGCGGGCCGGGCCAAAGCGCGCTTACGCGGAGCGCGCCTGGGCGTCCTGCTCGGCGCCATTGAGGCCCGCGCGCAGTTCCTTGCCGGTGCGGAAGAACGGGACGCGCTTGGCTTCCACGGCGACCATGTCGCCGGTGCGCGGATTGCGCCCCTGGCGCGCGCGCCGCTGCTTGACGCCGAAGCTGCCGAAGCCGCGAATCTCGATTCGTCCGCCGTGGGCCAGCACGCTCGCCATCTCCTCGAACATCGCGTTGACGATGGTCTCGGACTGGCGATGCGAGAATTTCTGATGCCTTGCCAGCAATTCGTCGATAACGCCGCGCTTGGTCATCGGACTTACTGTGCTCCCGCCCTCTACGCTCCGGTCGGTGACAACCCGGCCCTTGTGCTCATGGCGTGTCTGCGTCCGGTGCCGCGCGATCCGCGCCGCGCCCCGGCGCAACGGTCAGCGGTCGCGGCGCTGCCCGCGCGGCGCCCCGCGCCCGCCCTCTTCGCGGTCGAGCCGCAGCTCTTCGTTCAGGATATCTTCCATCGAGAAGCGCGCCGCCTCGTGCTCGCGCTTGAGATAGGCCTGCATCTCTTCGCGCTCCTCGTGCTGCTTGATCGCCTTTATCGAAAGCCCGATCCGACGCTCGCGGCTGTCGACCTGCACCACGATCGCCTCGAGCTCGTCGCCAACCTTGAACAGCGAGGAAGGTTTGTCCACGCGCTCGTTGCTGAGCTGCGAGATATGGATGAGCCCCTCGATCCCTTCCTCGAGTTCGACGAACACGCCGAAGTCGGCGACCGAGCTCACCTTGCCGTGCACCCGCGTGTTGAGCGGATAGCGCTGCGCCACGGTCGACCACGGATCGGGCGTGAGCTGCTTGACGCCGAGGCTCACGCGCTCGTTCTCGACGTCGATGCCGAGCACGGTCGCCTCGACCTCGTCGCCCTTCTTGTACACTTCCGAGGGATGACGCACCTTCTTGGTCCACGAAAGATCCGAGATGTGCACGAG
>DATJXN010000087.1 GCA_035500095.1 Candidatus Binataceae bacterium | reverse complement strand
CATCCCGAATCCGGCATCCTTGGTCGCGAACATCATCAGGCCCTTGTTCGGGAAGATGATCTCCGCATCGATACCGTCGCGGATGTGATCCTTGATGCGCTGCTCCGGATCCGCGCCCGCATTCCCGCGCAGCCGATCCTCACTGTTCTCGCGCGGAACGTCCGCGATCATTCGCGATCGCACTCGCGACCGTCCCAACCCCTCCGCGACGAACCACTTCTCGCCATTCGCGTCGGTTTCGACGTGCGGCAGTCGGTCGCGATACTTCGGTTCCAGCCGCGTGCGCCACAAGCTGCCGGGCTCGTTCGCGTGACAGTCCGCCGAGATCATCAGGTACTTATCGGGATCGTCAGGCCGCGCCGTATGTGCCCATCCCTCGTGCCCCGGAGTTTCGATTCGATAGCGATTCTTCGCGTCTACCTGATCGTAAGCGTGCTCCATGACTGACCTCGGCCGTCGAAATTCAGCGCGATGCGTGGGCGCTTATTGATACTAATCTCAATGATTGCGTTTTACGCCCCTTCCGGCGCAGATTTCAAACCTGCGGACGCGTCCTCGCCGTCGCGCACAGAGGAGACACCATCATGGATCGACTCAAAGGAAAGATCGCGCTCATTTCCGGCGGCGCTCGCGGGCAAGGCGCGGCGGAAGCCCGGATTTTCGTCAGAGAGGGCGCAAAGGTTGTCGTCGGCGATGTACTCGATCGCGAGTCCGCCGCGCTCGCCGGGGAGATCAACCAGAAGGCCGGTTCCAAAGCGGCCGTCGCGATTCATCTCGATGTGACCCGCGCAGCCGACTGGCGCTCCGCCATCGAGACTGCGGAGCGCGAATTCGGCGGACTCGACATCCTCGTCAACAACGCCGGCATCCTGAACTTCAATCGCATCGAGGAGACCAGCGAAGAGGAATGGGACAGCGTCGTCGCCGTGAATCAGAAAGGCGTATGGCTCGGGATGAAGACCGCGGTGCCCGCGATCCGCAAGCGCGGCGGCGGCGCGATCGTCAACATTTCTTCCATCTATGGCCTGATCGGCTCCGGCGGCGCAGCCGCCTATCACGGCACCAAGGGCGCCGTCCGGATCCTGAGCAAGGTCGGCGCGGTCCACTACGCCGATGACAACATCCGGGTGAATTCGGTGCATCCCGGCGTGATCAAAACTCCGATGACGGAGGTTCTCGACAAGGACCTGCTGAATTCCATCGCCGCGATGGCCCCGATGAAGCGCGCCGGCACCCCCGAGGAAGTAGCCAACGTTGTCCTGTTCCTCGCCTCCGACGAAGCCTCCTTCGTAACCGGCGCAGAATTCGTAGTAGACGGCGGCTACACCGCCGTCTGATCTCCCTCTCCTGACCTCCCCCATGAACGGGGGAGGAAGCCGCGCATTTTTTTGCGCGGAGGAGCGGGACACTTTTCAGCGCGCTTCTTTGCGCGCGATTAAGGAATTCTGCTGACTGCAACTTGAGCCAGACCGCAGAATTTCTGAATCGCGCGAGCTTCGCTTCGCGCTGAAAGCGGACCCTCTCCTGCCGCGCGAAGACGCGCAGCGACCTCTCCACTTTCAGGGAGAGGTCAGGAAATCAGATCGTGTCCGACACGCCCGGGATGAACAGCGGCTGCATCGCGTAGCTCGCCACATCCGCTTCCATCTCGGCCCTCGATGGTGCTTTCGGCGCTTCCCGGGCCGCATCCAGGATCGCGCGCAAAATCGTCGCGTCACTCGAGGTATTCAGAAACAGCCCCGGCCTGCTCAGCACGAAATGCACCGCTCTCCGCAATGCATCCTTGTCACGCAGCGGCTCGTACCAACTGAACTTCGGCCCGTCGCCATTCTGCCATCGCCGCCGAGCCGCGGACTTGATCGTCTGCATCGCCACGCCGCGCTCGCTGCACAACTTGATCAGCGCCTCGACGTCGGCCGCATACTGCGGATTCTCCAGCATCGTGAAGTTGTGCGGAAAGAGCACCGAGTCGAATGCGAATCGCTCCAGGCTCCGCCGATGCATCGCCGCCACCTGCGATCCATGCCCCGTCACCCCGATAAATCGCACCAGCCCCTGCGCGCGCGCCTCGACCAGCGCCTCCAGCGCGCCACGCGGCCCGAACGCGGTCTTCCATTCGTCCTCATCAACCAGATTGTGAAGTTGAATCAGGTCAACACTGTCGACCCCAAGCCGCTCAAGCGATCGATGCAGACTCGCCCTAGCGCCATCATAGGTGCGATCTCCCGTCTTGGTCGCGAGAAAGAAGCGCTCGCGATGCTCCCGCATCCACGGCGCGATGCGCAGCTCGGAGTCGCCGTATGCGGCCGCGGTATCGATATGGTTGATGCCGTACTCGAGCAGAATCTCCAGCACCCGGTCCGCGCGCTCCTGCTTCATCCCGCCCAGCGCCGCCGCCCCGAAAATCACCCGTGTACTTTGGTGGCCCGTCTTTCCAAAAGGACTCGTAGCGATCATGCGACTACCTCGATTCTGCAATCATAACATTGCGCTCACTGGCCACCCAGTCTTCTGTTTTTCACGCATCGTTTTCGTTAGATTCGCGGCCCGTGCTGCCCCCGATTCCATTTCGCGCGTGGCTGCTCGCGTTATTGCTGCTAGCCGGATGCGGCGGCGGCTCATCGTCCGCGCCGCCTCGCGCCGCCAGTCTTGTCTACGTTCCCTATTAC
>DATJXN010000086.1 GCA_035500095.1 Candidatus Binataceae bacterium | reverse complement strand
ATTCCGAATCGGCTCAAGCGCGTGGTGTTCGTCTCGGCGATGGTGCTGCTCGACGGCGAGTCGCCGGCCAAGGAACTCGAGCGCGTCGCGCCCGGCCGTCCCGGCTCGCGCGGCATCAAGACCGGTCCGTACTCGGTGATGGTGCGGCCGGAAGATTTCCCGAAATACTACATCCAGGACGGCTCGCCCGAACTCGCCAACTTCGTGCTTGCCGCCTTGGTGCCGCAGCCAACGCGTGTGATTACCGAGCCCAGCCCCTTCACCGGCTTTCGCAAGCTTGGCCTCCCGACCGGCTACATCGTATGCGAGGACGATCTCGCGATGGGCCATCCCGGCGTCTGGCATCCCGAATTCTCCGGGCGGCTCGAGCGGCCCGTGATCCGATCGATCAAGTCCGGCCACGAGCTGATGTTCACGCATCCGGTCGAGACCGCCCGCGCCCTCGCCGAGATTGCGCGCGCCTGACGTGTGCGGCTGGAGACGCCCGCTCGGGCGATGATACGCTGACCGGGCGTGACGCCGCTGCTTGAAGTAAAAGATCTCCGCACCTCGTTTCTGACCGGGGCCGGTGAGGTGCGCGTGGTTGACGGCGTCAGCTTTGCCGTCGAGCCGGGCAAGCTGATGGGCCTGGTGGGGGAGTCCGGCTCGGGCAAGACGGTCAGCGTGCTATCGATTATGCGGCTGCTGCCGGAGCGGGCGCGAATCGTCGGCGGTTCGATTCGTTTCGAGGGGCAGGACCTGCTTGCGCTCGACGAGCCGCGGATGCGCGCAATACGCGGTGCGAAGATCGCGATGGTGTTTCAGGAGCCGATGACCTCGCTCAACCCGGTCTTCACGATCGGCAGCCAGATCGGCGAGGCCGTGCGGCTCCATCAGCACACCGCGCGGCGCGAAACGCTCGAGCGCACGATCGAGGCGCTGCGCCTGGTCGGAATCGCCGATCCCGAGCGCCGTGTCAACGACTATCCGCATCAGCTCTCGGGCGGGATGCGTCAGCGGGTGATGATCGCGATGGCGCTCGCGTGCAATCCGCGCCTGCTCATCGCCGACGAGCCGACCACTGCGCTCGACGTCACGATCCAGGCCCAGATTCTCGACCTCATCCGCGAACTCCAGGCGCGCCTTGGGCTCGCGGTCATCCTGGTCACGCACGACCTCGGCATCGTGGCCCAATATGCCGACGACGTGACGATCCTCTACGCGGCGCGGGTTATGGAGCAGGCGCCGAGCGCGGAGCTGTTCCGCAATCCGCTCAATCCCTACACGCGCGGCCTGCTCGAATCGATCCCCGGCGCCGACAGCGTCCATCATCGCCGTTTGCGCGCGATCGCCGGCACGATACCCAACGCGCTCCATCCGCCGTCCGGATGCCGGTTTCATCCGCGCTGCCCGATGGTGATTGACGAGTGCGCGCGCGTCGTTCCGCCGCTTGAGGCAAAGGCGCCGCAGCATATGGTCGCCTGCATCCGTGTCTAGTCCGCTCATCAATCCCGCCGCCGCCTCGGCGGACCAGGGCGGAGCATCCGCGCCGGCGGCGCCGGGCGCGCTGGTCAGGACCGAGGGGCTCCGCAAGGAATTTCCCGCCGGCTCGCTCGACCTGCTCGGGCGCAAGCGCCTCGTGGTCCACGCGGTCGAGGGCGTGGACCTGGCGATCATGCCGGGCGAGACGCTGGGATTGGTGGGCGAGTCGGGGTCGGGCAAATCGACGCTGGGGCGGCTCGTGCTCAAGCTGCTCGAGCCGACCTCCGGGCGCGTGCTCTTCGACGGGCGCGACCTGGCGGAATTCTCCCGCCGCGATCTTCGCGCGCTCCGCCGCCAGATGCAGCTCGTGTTTCAGGACCCCTACGCGTCGCTCAACCCGCGGATGCGCGTGCGCGCGATCGTCGGCGAGGGAATCGAGATTCACAAGCTCGCGCGGGGCCGCGAGAAAGAGGAGCGGGTCGTGAGCCTGCTCGAGATGGTCGGGATGGGCGCCGACGCGCTCGAGCGTTACCCGCACGAATTCTCCGGCGGCCAGCGCCAGCGGATCGGAATTGCCCGCGCGCTCGCGGTGACCCCGCGCTTCCTCGTGCTCGACGAGCCGGTCTCCGCGCTCGACGTCTCGATCCAGGCGCAAATCATCAACCTGCTGCAGGATCTGCAGGAACGGCTCCATCTGACCTATCTCTTCATCGCGCACGATCTTCGCGTGGTCGAGCACATCAGCCAGCGCACCGCGATCATGTATCTGGGCAAGATCGTTGAGCTGGCCGGGCGCGACGAAATCTATAGCAACCCGCGCCATCCCTACACTCGCGCGCTGCTCTCGGCGATCCCGGCGCTGCATGGAACCGGCGCCGGCGAACGGATCAAGCTGCCGGGCGAGATGCCGAGCCCGCTCAATCCGCCGTCCGGTTGCAGCTTCCATCCGCGATGCCCTTATGCGAAAGATACTTGCCGGACCGTCGAGCCGCGGCTCGAGACGGGCCGGGACGGGCACGAGGTTGCCTGCCACGTTTTTCCCGCGCCCTAGGCGCGGATGCGGTGCCGGTCGATGGTCAAGTTGAGTACATCGGACTACGTTCGCGCCGGCGCCGAAAAGCCGGATTTTGCCAACCAATCCACGAGCGCGATTCCGCCGATGCCCGCCGCGGCATGGGTCGAGGAACGCACGCGGGTCGCGGTCGCCCGCAACGTCAACGTCTCCGGACGCCTGGTGTTCCAGGAGCCGGTGCGAATCGAGGGCAACTTCCGCGGCGAAGTAAGCTCCAGCGACCTGGTCGTGATTTCCGATCACGGTAAGGTTGAGGGCCGCGTGCGCAGTCCGCGGCTGTTAGTGCTGGGTGAACTCCGCGGCGACATCGTCGATTCGCGCCTGGTCGTGCTCGGCCCTCGCGCCCGGGTCTTCGGACGAATCGAGGCCGATAGCCTCCGTATCTCGGAAGGCGCGCTGCTCGAGGGCGACGTGCGGGTACCGTGCGCAGGCGCCGCATCCAGCTGACGCGCCTCTGCGAGCGGGCTGCACAGCGGCGGCCAATCCGAAAAAAAACGCGCCGGAGCAAATCGCTCCGGCGCGCGTCATTGTGCGCCCAGCATGGCGCGTGACTTAAGAGGTGGAAGTCCTCTGTGCGAGCAGGCCGCGTCGAGCACTAGCGAAGCGCAAAGGCGTCATCGTGAGATGGGGTCTGGAGGAAGCGTGGAGCAAAGCCGCGAGCCG
>DATJXN010000085.1 GCA_035500095.1 Candidatus Binataceae bacterium | reverse complement strand
GGCGGCGGGCCCGCCCCCTCGCGCCCATGGCGGCGGCGCCGCCGCTTCGGCGGCAGACGATGCCGGAGCGCGCCGCGCCATAAGCCCGGTTGCGCGCAAGCTCGCCGCCGAGCTCGGCGTCGAGCTTGCGCGCGTGACAGGCACCGGCCCCGGCGGGCGTATTACGCGCGAAGACGTGGAGCGCGCGGCCGAGGCCGCGCGAGCACTGGCGGGTGCGGGCGCAGCGCCGCGGGCAGCAGCGGCAGGCGCGCCTGCCCCTGCCGCCCGCGCCCCGGCTGCCCCAGCCGCGCCAGCCGCCGCGGGCGGTCCGCCGCCGGCGGCGCGCAGCATTCCGATGCGCGGGATGCGCAAGACCATCGCCGAGCGCATGTCGCAGAGTCTGCGCGAGGCCGCCCAGCTTACTATCACCAGCGAGGCCGACGTTACCGCTGCGGTCGAGTTGCGCGAGCGCCTCGTGCGCCAGTTCGATTTCACCTACGGCGACCTGCTGCTGCAGGCGGTGGCGCGGGCGCTGCTGCGCCATCCGCGGATGAACGCGCGGCTTAGCGGAGACGCGATCGCGATCATGCCGCAGGTCAACGTCGGGATGGCGGTTGCGCTCGATGACGGGCTTATCGTGCCGGTGGTGATGGACGCGGATAAAAGGCCGTTGCGCGAGATCGCCGCGGTGACGCGCGAGCTTGGCGAGCGCGCGCGTGCCGGCAAACTGCGTCTCGAAGAGGTAAGTGGCGGCACCTTTACAATCACCAACCTCGGCACGTTTGGTGTCGACGCGTTCACCCCGATTATCAATACCGGCGAGACCGGCATTCTGGGCGTGGGCCGAATCGTCGAGAAACCGGTGGTCCATCGCGGCGAAATCGCGCGGCGCTCGATGATGACGCTCAGTCTGACCTTTGACCATCGATTGATCGACGGTGCACCGGCCGCGCAATTCCTTCAAACGGTGATCGAGATTTTCAACTTCGGCGAGCGCTGATGCGCGAAGAGACAACTCGCGCCGCGTCCCGGATCGCCGCGGCCGTGGCGGCGGCGATACTGACCCTCGTGCTGGGCGCGAGCGCGGCCAGCGCCGTCGACGGCGACGCCTTCAGCAGCCCCCCGGCGCCCAAGCCTTTCAACTGGGACAAGCTGGCGCAGGAAGCGACGGCGCTGCTGTCCCAGTACATCCGCATCGATACGACCAATCCGCCCGGCAACGAGCTGGGGGCGGCGCGGATGCTCCGTGAGCGATTTCTTGCCGACGGGATTCCCGCGACCGTTTGGGAGCCGGCGCCAGGCCGCGGCGTGGTGGCTGCGCGTCTGCGCGGCACCGGTAAACACACCAAGGCCATCGTATTGCTCAGCCACATGGACGTGGTGCCCGCCAATCCCAGGCAATGGCAGGTGCCGCCCTTCTCGGGCGAAGTCAAGGACGGCGATATCTGGGGCCGCGGGGCGGTCGACGACAAGGGGCCCGGGGTGATCGAGCTGATGGCGATGCTGGCGATCAAGCGCGCGGGCATCCTGCTCAAGCGCGACGTGATCTTCATCGCGACCGGCGACGAGGAGGAAGGCGGCCGCAACGGCGCCGGATGGTTCGTCGAACACGAGAAACAGGTCTTTGGCGACGCCGGCTATCTGCTCAACGAGGGTGGAGGAATAGAGCAGACGCCCGGCCATCATCGCTTCTTCGCCGTCTCGATAGCCGAGAAGACCCCGATGTGGATCCGGCTGACGGCCCAGGGGCCTGCCGGCCACGCTGCGGTGCCGCCCGACGAAACCGCGGTCACGCACCTCACGGCGGCGCTGAGCAAGCTCATCGCGTACCGTTCTCCGGTCCACGTGATTGACGTGGTGCGCGACTATTTTCACGCGGTGGCCAAGCTCGACGGCGGTCCGAGCGAATTCAAGAACGTGGCGGTTTCCTTGCGCAAGCCTGCCTATCGACGTGAATTTCTTGCGATCCCGCGGTTCAACGCGATGGTCAGCGATACGGTAACGCCGACCGTGCTCGGCGCCAGTCAGAAGACCAACGTGATCGCTCCCACGGCCTACGCCGAGGTCGATTGCCGCCTGCTGCCTGGGGCCGACCCGGCCGAATTTCTCGATCAGATCCGCCGCGTCATAGGCGACGACACGATCAAGGTTGACGTGCTGCTCAACTTCCCCGCGTTCTCGTCGCCTTCGCGGTCGATACTGATGAACGCGATCAACGCGGTTGCGTGGGAGGACGGCCACGACACCGTAATCCCCACGATGATTGCCGGCTTCACCGACAGCCATTACTTTCGCGCCGCCGGTCTGGTCGCTTATGGTTTCGTGCCCGTGGAACTGACTGCAGCGCAGGAAAAGACCGTGCACGGAGTCAACGAGCGGATCGAGGTCAAGGAGCTGGGTAACGGGATCAGGCGGATGGTTGAACTATTACGCTTCGTGGGCGGAAGCTGAGAGATGCGGATGGAGGCGGGTAGGGACTATGCTGCACGCGGGAGTCGGATTCTCGATCTCGAATAACCCCAGGGTCGCCGCGGCCGAGGCCGCCCGCGCGGCGATGGCCCAGGCGGGACTGCATCACGCGGCTGGCGCGCTATGCTTCGCGACCACCGCTCACGGCGCCGCCTTCGGGCTCATTGTCCGCACGGTTGCGGCCGAGGCGCGGACGCGCGAGGTCGCCGGATGCTCGAGCGTGGGCGTGATCGCCGCCGAGCGCGAGATCGAATCCGGACCGGCGGTCGCGGTGATGGTTTTTGGCGGCACTTCGCTCAGCGCCAAACGGCTCTTTGTGCCCTCGCTGCGTGGGCGTGCGCGCGAGTCCGCCGCCGAGATCGCGGCCGCCGTGCGCCCGGCGCTTGGCGCCAACAACCTGCTCTGCCTTTTTGTCGACACCTACAATACGGAGCCCGACGTGCTTTTGAGCGCGCTTGAACGCGAGCTTCCCGGGGTCATGGTCGTGGGCGGCGGAGCGAGCGAGGACGGATCGATCGGCGAAACTTTTCAGTTCTGCGGCGACACCGTGAGTTCCAACGCGGCGGCAGGGATGCTGCTCGCGGGCGATTTCGACCTTAACGTCGGCGCATCGCTCGCCTGCACGCCGCTTGGCAGGACCTACCGGGTCACTGCCGTGCGCGACAACGTCCTGGCCGAGCTCGACGGACGCCGCGCCTACGACGTCTTCGCCGAAGCCGCGGGCCCGCTGGCGGAGGATCTCAGGCGCGCCGTCGCCTTTGTCTTTCTGGGCGTTCCGCTCGACCCGCAGGCCGAGCAGATGGAGCGTGGTCGCTACCTGGTCCGCAACATCGTGGGCGCGAGCAGCGAGCATGGCGTGATCGCGGTCGCCCATCGGCCGAAGATCGGCGACCGGCTCGGTTTTGCGCTGCGCAACGGCGAGCGCTCCCGCGACGACCTCAAGGCGACGCTCGAAGCGATGCAGACGCGGGCAGCCGCGCCGCCGGCCTTTGGGCTCTACTTCGATTGCGTCTCGCGCGGCGCGGCGCTCTACAACATTCCCGATCACGATTCGGCGTACATCGGCCGCTACCTCGGCCATGTGCCGATTGCCGGCTTCTTCACCGGTTTCGAAATCGGCCCGCTAGGCACCGGCTGCGGCGCGCTTCAATACTCGGGGGTGCTGGCGCTGGTGAATGGCAAAACCGGCTGAACCGCGGAGAGTGCGCCGCGCCTGGATGCGCCCGCGGGCGGCGCGCTTGCAGCGCCGGAACGGTTAGTGGTAGCTGGAATCTGGCTCCGGGGCGCGGAGATTTTTCGCACACGGAGCGCGTCGCGGTCCGCGAGCACATCGCGGGCCGCAATGGAGGAACGGGTAAGTTGGATTTCGGATTTTCAGAAGAGCAAGAGATGCTGCGCGACGCGGCCAAGCGGTTTCTGGCCGACAATTGTTCGACCAAGTTCGTGCGCCAGATGATGGCCGACGAGAGCGCGCACGACGCCGGCTTCTGGCGCAAACTGGTTGACCTCGGATGGCCCGGGCTGCTGATTCCCGAGGAATACGGCGGCCAGGGCGGCAGCTTTCTCGATATGACGGTTATCGCCGAGGAAGCCGGCAAGTCGCTCATCCCCGGCCCCTTCTTTGCCGCCGCGCTGCTCGGAGCACCGATCGTTATCGAGGGCGGTTCCGATGCGCAGAAAAAACAGCTGCTTCCCAAGATGGCGAAAGGCGAATATATCGCGACCGTCGCGATCGCGGAGGCCGCGGGACGTTTTGACGCGGGGGGAATCGAGCTTAAGGCCGAGAAGAAAGGCTCCGACTATACGATCGCCGGCGAGAAATTTTTCGTGCCCGACGCGCAGGTCGCCGACTGTATCGTGGTGGCTGCGCGCAGCGCCGGCAGCGGCGAGAGCGGCGTCACGCTGCTGATGGTGCCGGCGAAGCAAAAGGGCGTCACCATCACCCAGCTCAAGACCGTGGACATGACGCGGCGGCTTTGCCACGTCAAGTTCGACGGCGTCGCGGTCCCCGGTGCAAACGTGCTCGGCAAGGAAGGGCAGGGATGGCCGATACTGCGCCGCACCTTGGACGTCGCAACCGCCGCACTAGCTGCCGAGATGGTGGGCACCGCGCAAAAAGCGCTCGACATCGCGGTCGATTACGCCAAGACCCGCGTGCAATTCGGCAAACCGATCGGATCGTTCCAGGCCGTCAAGCATAAGTGCGTTGACATGATGGTGGCGGTCGAGAATTCGCGTTCGCTCACCTACTACGCATGCTGGACGGTTGACGAGCGGCTGGCCGAGGCGGCGACCGCGGTGCCGATGGCGAAAGCGTACGCCTCCGACATGGCCAAGAACGTCACCAGCGAAGCGATCCAGGTGCATGGCGGTATCGGCTTCACGTGGGAGCATGACATGCATCTCTACCATCGCCGCGCGCTCGCGGGTGAGGCCAATTTCGGCAACGCGCCAATCCATCGCGAGACCGTGGCGAAGTCGCTGCTCGCTTAAGGCGCAATCCGCCGATCCCATCGGCGCATCACCGGCTGAAAGATTCGGGCCGCGGTCCTCATGGGGCCGCGGCCCCGTCATTGTGCGCCCAGCATGGCGCGTGACTTAAGAGGTGGAAGTCCTCTGTGCGAGCAGGCCGCGTCGAGCACTAGCGAAGCGCAAAGGCGTCATCGTGAGATGGGGTCTGGAGGAAGCGTGGAGCAAAGCCGCGAGCCG
>DATJXN010000084.1 GCA_035500095.1 Candidatus Binataceae bacterium | reverse complement strand
CGGCGTGCCGCGGAGCGGAGCGCCGGCGTCATCCGCAGGCCCCCCAGGCTGATGAACGCGATGCGCGCGGGCGAAATCGCGTCGAACAGGTCGTCCAGCAGCGTGAGGTAATCGCGCTCAGCATCTTGATAGGCGATCACCGGGTCGAGATGAAAGCCGACCTTGTAGCCCGCCTCGAGCACGCTGCGCGCGGCGGCAAGGCGCGCCGCCGGTGCCGCCGTGCCCTTCTCGGAGCTTGCGAAGACGCGCGGCGGCGACAGCGTCCACGATACCAGCGTCCGGCCGCGTGGATCGACGGCGAGCAGGTTGTCGATTTCGTCGGTCTTGGTCTTGAGTTCGAGCAGAACGCCGGCGCGCGCGGCGCAGAACTCGACCAGGTCGCGACTGATGTCCGTCATCCGGTCGAACGCGAGCGAATCGGCCAGCTCGCCCGTGCCGACGCGGAGCGCGCGCCCCGGCGCACGGCGCATCGCGCGCTCGAGCTCGTCGAAGGCGTCGGCGTAGTTGGCATAAACCTGGAAGCCCGGGTTGTCCGCCAGGTACTCCTGCAGGAAGCAGTAGGAGCAATCCATCGGACAGTTCGACGCCAGCACCACCACCAGGTATCCGCAACACGCGAACTCGGAGGAGCCCGCCGGACAGGCCATCAGGAAGGGCGCCCGCCGCTCCATCACGACCATTCGCCGCTTGCCGGCGCCGAACGGGTCGGAGGCGCCGGGAGCCGGGCGTATGGCGTCGCGGGCGTCGGCGATGAAACTAACCGACATCGCGGCAGGGGCGCGGCTGAGCACGCGCACGGCCAGCGCGCTTTGGCGGCATCGCTCTTCGATAACGATTTCGTCCAGTTCAAAACTCATCGATTCGGAATAAAGTCCTGTAGGAAAAGTCTTGCGAAGAAAATCCCGCTCAGGTCTCGCCGCCGAGCAGGTTCAGTATTCGTTCCATCCCGTCCGTCCTTTCCGCGAGCGCCCGCAGCGATTCCCGGAATTCCGCAGCGCTACGCACCCGAATCTCGATCCGCAGTTCGTCGGAGCCGAGATCCCTTGGCAGCGTCACCTCGATCGCGCGCGGGAGCCTGAGCGCAGCCACTTCCGCCTTGATCTGTTCGAGCGCGCGGCCCAGCCGCGGAAAGCGCATCGCCCGCAGCTCCTCGACGAAGGCGCGCCCCCGCGCCGGCGCAGGTCCAGCCCCTTCAAGTATCCGTTTGAGCGGCGCGCGAGCAAGCACGGCGGTGGCCTGCGTCCGCTCGACCAGCGCGATCTCTTCGAGCATTTCGCGCGCGCGT
This sequence comes from Candidatus Binataceae bacterium, assembly GCA_035500095.1. Taxonomy (NCBI): domain Bacteria; phylum Candidatus Binatota; class Binatia (SeqCode); order Binatales (SeqCode); family Binataceae (SeqCode); species Binataceae bacterium (SeqCode). Next base: position 5,473 of record DATJXN010000084.1, on the reverse strand, counting down.
TGCAACTGGCCTACTCGTAACCGCAGACGGACGGCGGCGTCGAGCAGCGCGGCCGCGCTCTGCGCATCCAGCGCGAGCCATCGCTCGAGCTGCGCACGGTCCACATGATGCGCTTCGGCCCACGCCCAGATGGCTTTTGCGCTGTCGTCGTCGCTCATCCATTCTCCAAGCTATCCGGCTCCACCATATGCGCTCGCGCAGGATTTTCGGCTGAACAGTTCCGGCAGCGCATTGCCGACTCCTCAGCGAACCAGCTATACGTGCCCGTCTTGTATCATCCGGCGGCCGCTACCGGCCAGCGGGTTGGTCGATACGATCGCTCTATGGTGTAAGCCCGGAGGGAACATGAGCCGACATTGGAGTTTACTGGCAGGGATTTTACTGGGAGCGCCGCTCGTTTTGCTCTTTCAGGTCGGGGCGATTCAAGCGGGAGAGTCAAACGCCGCCGCTGTGGCGCAAGCGACGCAAGCGGCTCAGAAATGGCTGAAACTGTTGGACGACGGCGAATACAAACAGAGCTGGGAATCGGCCAGCAGTCTCTTCAAAGCCGCCATCACGGATGAACAATGGGAGCAGCGGGTGGCCGCGGTGCGCGAGCCGCTCGGCAAGGTCAATACGCGGAAACTCACGGCTGCCCACTATACGACGACTCTCCCGGGTGCCCCCCGACGGCAAGTACGTCGTCATCAGGTACGCCGCCTCTTTTGAAAACAAGAAGTCGGCTGTGGAAACGGTGACCCCGATGCTTGACGCGGACGGGGAGTGGCGCGTCTCCGGCCATTACATCAGATAGGGATTGATGGCGGGCCCGGATGATCCTGGCGCACTGCGGGATCGGTTGAGATTGCGGAGGTCTCGCGGAGTTTGAGCATCTCGTGCATCGTCGCACGCGACGTCTCGAGCGCGGCGTCGGGCGCGTGAGTCCATCGCGCGAGCGCCGAGCGCGCCGCGTCAGCGAAGAAAGCGGCGGCGTCATGATGGCCACGGCTGGCGAGCCCCTTGCCATAGACGAGACATTTTTCGGCCATCACCTCCGCCGCCGCCGCTCGCCGGCCGGCGCTGAGCGAGCCGTCGGCGAGCAGCTTCGCGAGCGCGCGGATACGGAAACGATCGAGCGCCGCGACGCTTGCCGAGAGCTGCCCGGGATGGCCGGCGCGGCGAATCACAAGCGGCTCGTCGAGCAGGCCGGCTTCGTGGCGCGCAACAATCCGCAGCCACAGGTCGTAGTCTTCGCACGCGGCCATGTCCTCGTCGAAACCGCCGACTTCATCGAATAGCTCGCGCCTCAGGATGGCCGCCGACGGGCTGATGAGACAGGTGCGGAGCGAATCGATAAAGATGTCGCCGGCGCGCTTGCGATGGCGCCGGCCGGGATTGACGCGCCTGCCGTCGCGCATCCAGATCTCCCCCGTTTGCGCGATCGCACAATCGGGGTGGTCGCGCATGAACCGGCTCTGGCGCGCGAGCTTTGCGGGCATCCACAAATCGTCCGAATCGAGAAAAGCGATCAGGCCCCCGCGCGCGATCGCGATACCGCGATTGCGGGCGGTGGCCGGCCCGCGCCGTTCGGTCCTGACGGCGCGGATATCGTCGCCGCGACAGATCAGCTCTTCCGAGGTGCCGTCGGTTGAGCCGTCATCGACGACTATGACCTCGTAGCTGACTTCGAAGCTCGAATGGCGCTGTGCGGCGACCGAGGCCAGCGCCTCGCGCAGCATCGCGCGCCGGTTGTAAGTCGGGATGATTACGCTTATCTCGGGCGTCATCGCGAAAGCGGATCGGCCGCTGCGTCGTCCTCGTCGGGCGCCGGCGCGCGCCTGGCCGCGCGTGCGCAGCCGGCGATGCGTCGGCGGAGGTCGTCGATACCTTCGCCGTCAAGCGCGGAGCAGAGGACCGGCTCGACGCCGAGCGGCTTGAATCGCGTTGCTGCGGCCGCGCGCTCCGAGCGGCGGAGCTTGTCGCATTTGGTCGCCACCGCGATAAGCGGAATCGAGCGCTCGGCGGCGAACGCCGCGAGGTCGAGTTCTTCGCTCTCCGGCCCGCGCCGCGCGTCGATCAGCAGCACCAGTGCGGCCAGGAGCTCGCGGCGGGCGAGATAGGCGTTCATCATCGACGCGATTCGCGCCGCCTCCGTTCGCGCCATCTTGGCGAAGCCGTAGCCCGGCAGATCGACGATCGCGAGAGCATCGCCCACCGAGAAAAAATTGAGCGCGCGCGTGCGGCCCGGCGTGCGCGAGGTGCGCGCCAGGTTCTTCGATGCCGCGAGCGCGTTGAGCATCGAACTCTTGCCGACGTTGGAGCGTCCGGCGATCGCTACCTCGGCGCGCTCCCAGCGTGGGTACCCCTCAGGCCCGAAAGCCGAGGTCACGAATTTGGCTTCAAGCCGCATCTTGCGAGCTTAGCGTCCGTCGCGCGGCGTCGCACGCCCATCCGGTAGCGTTGCTACCTGGCGAAGGTGCCGACAAGCTCGCCGGTCGCCTTGATATGACCCTTCGCGGCGCTTTCCACCTCGTTCGCCGTAGCGCCCGGTTTCAGGTCCAGCGCGGTGTCTAGCGCGTTCAGCTCGAAGTGATAATGATGCGGCGCGCTGCCCGGCGGTGGACACGGACCCATATAGCCCAGCCGGCCAAGGCTATTGGCGCCCTGGAGCGCGCCGTTGGCAAGTGTCCCGGCTAGGGGCACCCCGGCGTCCAAACCGCTCAGGCCGGCGGGAAGGTTATAGACGATCCAATGGATGAATGTGCCCCTGGGGGCGTCGGGATCCTTTACGATAAGGACGAGGGTTTTTGCATCGGCAGGGACATCCTTCCACGCAAGGGGAGGTGACTGAACCTTTGGGCTTTTGCAGCTATAGGCAACCGGGATCGAAGCGCCGGCGGCGAACGCCGTACTTGTGATAGCGAGCGTGTTTTGCGCTCCTGCCGAGCGAGAAAGAGTCAACAGCACCATCGCCATGGGTACGCTGATCGCCTTGACATAAGCCTTCATATAGTGGCCTCCTGATATAGCGGGACGCGATGCAAGGCGTTCTTTACGAACGAACCATCAGCTTGCGGATAGTAATCCGTTAGGAAGTGCAGTGTACAGCGGCAATTGCGGACAAAGATGACGTTAACCCTTGAGTAACCTCTTGACCAGCGCAAGCAGTTTTGCGAACGTTGCTTGCAATCAAGGCGAGTTTAAGGTAGCATCCGATTCAGCAGGATATTAGAAGCGCAGTGGTTCTTGACCGTAAGGGGGCGGTGTCGAGAACAAGCTGACCTGGAGAAAAAATGGCTACAGAAGCAAAGTACAATCTGCCCCGCGTGATGACCGTGAAGGAGCTGTCGGCTTATCTTCGCGTGCATCCGTCAACCATCTACAAGCTGCTGCGGCGCGGCGAGCTTCCGGGCTTCCGCATCGGCACCGACTGGCGTTTCAACGCCGAGGTAATCGACCGTTGGTGCCTCGAGCGAAATATGAAGCCCAGCGAGATTGCTGATAGCCTTCGCGGCAATTAGCTGAACGTTCACGCGGCCAGCAGGCGCGACAGCGTCGGCTGGCCGCGAGGAACATCTAACTTAGCTAAAGAGTGTTCAGGCGAATAGGCTCTCGGCCGTTTGCCTTTCTGCGCTGGGTTTTGACGAGGCGTACGCCTGAGAAATAGCCTCAGTCAGCGCCGTTTCTATGTCAGCGCTGGGTTCTTTCTCGGCAGCCCGGGCACATCTACCAGACGCACCTCTGAAGGCCTGACTTCAAGCGCCCGCCCGAAAAGTGTGTCGTCGCGAAGCAGTCGCATCACTCCGTCCGCGATCTGCTCGGGCTTGAGAATCCGCTTGGGCAGGCTCACCTCCTGCCCACGACCTTGCTGAATCTCGACCGCCTTTCTTACCAGCGGCGTATCGACGACGCCCGGGCAGATGCAGTTGACCCGGACTTTTAACCGCTGCGCCCAAGGGGCAAGCGAATAAGTCAGGTTGACGACACCTGCCTTGGCGGCCGCATAGACAGGATCATCGACGTACGGATACAACCCGGCCATCGAGGCGGTGTTGACGATCGCGCCGCCGCCGCCGCGCTGCATCATCGGCCCAGCGAGGAAGCACCCCAGGATAACCGCTTGCAGGTCGATATCGAGGACTCGGCGCCAGCGGTCGAGGTCGCATTGCGGAAAGGGAGGGGTCCCGACGGCGATTCCCGCATTGTTGTGCAGGATGTCGAAACGGCCGAAGGTCGCGAGCGCAGTATCCATCATGTGCCGCGTCTGTTCGGCGTCTGTCACGTCGACGCGTACCGCGGCCGCGCGTCCGCCGGCGTTTTCGATTAGCCGCACCGTCTCGCGCATTCCCGCTTCGTCGAGGTCAGCGGCGAGCACCGTGGCGCCCTCGGATGCCAGGCGCACGGCCGTAGCGCGTCCGATACCCGATCCGCCCCCGGTCACGACGGCAGTCTTACCCTTGATTTCCATGCCTGTGTATCTCTCCGGATTTCGTTCCTGCGATTGCGCTCAGTGCGGAGTCCAGACGGGAGCACCGTCGAAGAGCCTGTCGACGACACCGATCCGATAGGCGAGGAACAGGCCGAAGACGAAGCTCAAAAGTCCCGAGCCGACGACCAACCGGCCGTGGAGCGAGGACATCCGCGTCGATGCGAAAATAAGCGGCGTCGCGATGGCGGTCGTGATCAATCCCATCCCAATCACCGTGCCCGCACAGAAAACCGTCAAGTAAAGCGTAGCCCAGAGAGGCTCCGGAATGGCGCTCAGAACCAGCAGCGCGATCGCCGCGCTGCCCGCGAGCCCATGGACCAGTCCGACGCCAAAGGACTTGAGCACGCGGCGGCGCGAGGCGAACGGCGGCAACGCAGGGCCCTCGATTCCATGATCGTGAGGGCTGGCCGCGGCGGAGGGCTGGTGCGCCTGGCGATGAACGTGGGGGTGGCGATGGCGCGCGCCGTCGTGAGCGTGAGAGTGCGAGTGCACAACCAGGCGTTGCTCAGCGGGCACCCGTGTTCCGAACAGACGCGACGCCGCTTTACGCATCAGAGCGCCAACCGCGCCGATACCCAGCAGGATCAGCACGATCGCGACCGCGAATTCCATCGCCAGCCCCAGGCGGACCGGGACGGCTAGCTTGAAAACGATGATCGCGGCGCCAACCGCGAGCACGGTGACGGAGTGTCCGAGGCCCCACACCAAGCCGATACGGGCGGCCGCCGCAAGACGCCGCTCGCGGCTCAAGATAGTGGTCACCGCGATTACGTGGTCCGGATCGGTCGCGTGCCGCATCCCGAGCACCAATCCAAGCAAAGCAATTCCAAGCGGTGCGGAACTTCCAAAATCCATCGGTCAACCTTTGCGTCTGCGCGCGCGATTCGGAGGCGAACTGGAGCGGATTAGAGATCGATCAAGGATGCCCCGCAGTCAAATGCGCGACCGTCTCGCGTCCAGAGCGATTGCGGGGCAGGGGATGTGCGAAACTCTAACCGACGCGGC
>DATJXN010000083.1 GCA_035500095.1 Candidatus Binataceae bacterium | reverse complement strand
CGACCCTCCCCGAGCCTTCACCCTAGCATCCAAACGGTGCTGCGCCGCCTCGATCATCGCCCCTCCAATCAGTCGCTCGCGAGGCCGCAGCACGCCGACATGCGCCCCAGGACCGCACGCGACTCGCACAGGGCCGGGCCAGGAGCGATTTTCGGCGCCGGAGCGGACAACAATGGACGCGGGTAGGCAAGTGACAGATACTCAGCGGAGCGCCCACCCCCCCATCGACCTTTCAGCGCCACGCCGCGCGCATCAAACCGACTGTGGGGACTGTGGGGACTTTTGTGGGGAGTCTCCACAAATATCGGTATCGCTCGGTAGCTATCACCGTCTTCGGTCGAAAGCGTTCGAGCCTTTGCCTCCGTTGAAGTTGATGCCTACCGAGCGCTATCAAGCGATATTGAGGGAAGGGCGGTTTCACGTTTGGGGTGCGTGTGGTCGCCGGTTCAAATCCGGCCACCCCGACCAAACCCGCTCAAGTTTGAGAGCTATTTTCCGGACCCGCCCGCATCCAGCGCCTCGGCGCGCAAAGGCAAGGATTTTCAACTAAAATCCGTCTTATGAAAATCGCGACTGCATTTGCGGCGCTGGCCGTGCTGCTCAGTCCCACATTCACCTCGGCGCAACTCCTGCGCGGCGGGCCGATTGGCGGCCGTCTTGAGCGTTTCAAGGAACAGATGACCAACAAGGACGAGTCGATTCACTACGACCCGTCGGTGCTGGCCACGGGAGTCGCGCGAAGCGACGTCGTGGCGAAGCTGGGCGAGCCGAATGCGAGCCAGGGCGAGGGCGTAGCGCGCGAGGATGTGTGGGCGTTCTTCCCCGACTGCTCAAAATTCAAGGACCCGGAGATAACCGGTGCGACTATTGCCGCCGCTGTTTTTACCGGCGGCATGTCGCTCGCAGTGCACAAGGCGCGGGCCACCGTGGCCGAGCACCAACTCACGCTGTACCGCGTCCACTACGACGATCAAAATCGTGTCAAAACGGTGCAGGTGGTGCCACCAACGCAGAGCTCGAAGACAGTGAACTCGCCCGGTGCGGCGTCCTCACCAGACACCGAGTAGGTATGCGTCCTGGACCAAATCCTGGTTAGGGCTGCGACAATGGAAAACGCCGTGCGACTTAAAAAGCCGCCGTCGCGATAACACAACCGTAAGAACCATCCAACTCCTGCCTCCGCCACCGCCCTCTGCCGGCCGAGGGGCCGGACGCGCACTCGACACGCGTCACGGGACGCGCATTTTCGCAACACTCGCTCAGCGCATTCTCCGGGCTCGTTCCGGCAGGGCCGGCGACGCGCGGAGAATGCTCGATCCGATAGCAAGGCACCCGGCGCGGCCTGAAAAGCGGCTATGACCTCATAGGCGCGCGCGTGATACAAGTGGCGGGGCTCTGCTTCAATCGAGCCATCGCCAATGCGCTGCTCGAGCTGCAACTTCGACAATGCCGCGGGCAAGAAGTTCTGCATCCGCTGTGGCGCCGGCCTGACTCCGCGCTGCCCGAAGTGCGGCTCCGAAAACCCGCCCCAGGCGCGATTCTGCGGCGAGTGCGGAGCGGCGCTCGCCGCTGCGGCTTCTCCGCAAGCGCCCGGGCCTTCCGCCGCCGATCAGACTCGGCCAGCGGTTCGCGTCGCGTCCGAGCGTGCCGATACCGCGGCGGCGCTCGACGGCGAGCGCAAGACCGTCACCGCGCTCTTCGCCGACATCAAGGGTTCGACCGAGCTCGAACAGGACCTCGACCCCGAAGAGGCGCGCGCGATCGTCGATCCGGCGCTCAAGTTGATGATCGAAGCCGTACGCCGCTACGGCGGTTATGTGGTGCAGAGCACCGGCGACGGCATCTTTGCGCTCTTCGGCGCGCCGCTCGCCCACGAGGACCATCCGCAGCGGGCGCTATACGCGGCACTGCGGATGCAGGAAGAGCTGCGGCGCTATGGTGACAAGCTGCTCGCGGCCGGCAGAGCGCCGCTCGAAATCCGCGTCGGCGTCAATTCCGGCGAAGTCGTCGTGCGGTCGATTTCAACCGGTGGCGGCAATGTCGAGTACACGCCGATCGGGCACACCACGAACCTCGCCTCGCGGATGCAGACCGTGGCGCCGACCGGCTCGATCGCGATCACGGAGCATACGCGGCGCCTGGTGGAGGGATATTTTGCGCTCAAGCCGCGCGGGCCCACGCCCGTCAAGGGAGTCAGCGAGCCGGTCAACGTGTACCAGGTCACCGGGCTCGGGCCGCTGCGTTCGCGGCTGCAACGCTCGGCAGGACGCGGGCTTTCGAGCCTGGTCGGGCGGGACCATGAGATGGAGGCGATCGGGCGCGCGGCGGCGCTCGCGGCCGAGGGGCATGGACAGATCGTCGCGACCGTCGCGGAAGCGGGCATCGGCAAGTCGCGGCTTTTCCATGAATTCAAGGCCAGGACCTCGTCGGACTGGATGATACTGGAGGCCTATTCGGTGTCGCACGGCAAGGCGAGCGCGTTTCTGCCGCTGATCGAGCTGCTGTCCAACTACTTCAAGTTCGGCGAGGGCGACGACGAACGGAGCCGGCGTGAAAAAGTTGCGGGTCGGCTCACGGTTCTGGACGCATCGCTCGAAAATGCCCGGCCGTACATACTTGCTCTGCTGGGAATTACGGACCACGTCTCCCTGCGCACTCATTGGGAGGTAAGTCTCGACCGTCTGGATGAATACCTGAACGAGGCGCAGGCCAAGGACCCCTTGGCGCAGATGGATGTGCAGGTACGGCGCAGGCGCACGCTCGACGCAATCAAGCGCATTTTGCTCCGCGAATCCCTCAACCAGCCCCTGATGCTGATTTTCGAGGACCTGCATTGGATCGACGCCGAAACTCAGGCGATGCTCGATCTGCTCGCCGACTCGATAGCTACATCCCGCATTCTGATACTTGTGAATTACCGCCCTGAGTATTCGCACGCGTGGACCAACAAAAGCTACTACACTCAGTTGCGCCTCGACCCGCTCAGCCCCGAGAGCGCCGAGCGATTGTTGACCATCCTGCTCGGCAACGATGCAAGTTTGAAAGCGCTCAAAACACTGATCGCGGAGAAGACGCAGGGTAATCCCTTCTTCATCGAAGAGATTGTGCAGGGGCTCTTCGAAGAAGGCATACTGGCGCGCAACGGAATCACGAAACTGACCCAGACCCTGGATACGCT
>DATJXN010000082.1 GCA_035500095.1 Candidatus Binataceae bacterium | reverse complement strand
CCCCCCCCCCCGCGCTTCCATGGCCCGTCGGCGGGCGGCGTCAGCCCTTCTTGCCGCCCCCCTTTTCGGCGGGGGTGGCTTCCTTCGCGGCGCCCTTGGCGCCCCCTTCCGGCGCGGCCGCCGTTGCGGCTGCCGCGCCTTCGGCAGCCGGGGCGCCCTCGGCTGGCGCGCCTTCGGCCGCAGCAGCGGCGACCGGCGCTTCGGCGACGGTCGGCGGCAGCACCGTCACCACCGGATAGTCGGCATCGAAGATCGGCTTAACGTTTGCGGCGAAGCTTATAGCGGAAATGTGAATCACGTCATGGATGTCGAGCGCGGTCACGTCGACCTCGACGACCTCGGGTATCTCGAGCGGCAGGCACTCAACCTCGACCTCGCGCACGAGCGGTCCCAGGATGCCGCCCTCGCCGACGCCGTGGGCCCTCCCGACGAAGCGCAGCGGCACAGACACGCGCAGCGGCTGCGCAAGATCGACTTCGTACAGGTCGGCATGGAGAAAGTTTCCGCTCACGGGAGCGCGCTGGATCTCCTTGACGATAACGTGGCGGTCGTTGAGCTCGGGGGAGCTCGACCTGAGCTTGATCAGGCGCTGGCGGGCGCTGGCGGAGACGCGGGAGCGCAGTTCGACGCCGCTTATCGCGATCGGGGTCGGCGTGGTCTTGGGTCCGTAGAGCACGGCCGGAATGTGGCCTTCGCGGCGCAGTTTGTTGCGGAGGTTCTTGGGCCGCATCTCTCTCTTTTCGGCGGCCAGTTCGACAGTCTCCATCACGTCCTCACTTGAAATAATTGGACTTGAAAAAATTGGCGTTCGATCGGAGCAAATCCGTTCGGAGTAAAGCGCGTGAGCCGCGGGGGCCCGTTCCCCTCAGGTAAAAAGCGAGCTCACCGACTCTTCATTATGTATGCGCCGGATAGCTTCCGCTATAAGGCTTGCGACCGACAACACCTTGAGCGAGCCGAGTTCCGCTTGCGCCTTGGCCCGCAGCGGGATCGTATTGGTCGTGATCAACTCCTTGATGCGCGATTTGTTCAGCCGCTCGCAGGCCGGGTCCGAGAGGATCGGATGGGTCGCGCAGGCCAGCACCTCGGTCGCGCCGGCGTTCATCACCACCTTCGCCGCCTCGGTAACCGTGCCGGCGGTATCGATCATGTCGTCGACCAGCAGCGCCGAGGAATCGCGCACTTCGCCGACCAGCTGCATTTCGGCGACTTCGCTCGCGCGCGGGCGGCGTTTGTCGATAATCGCGAGGCTGGCGTTCAGCCGGCGCGCGAAGGCGCGCGCCCGTTCCACGCCGCCGGCGTCGGGCGAGACGACCGAAACGCGGCGGCCCTCCAGGCGCTTGCGCAGGTACTGGATCAGGACCGGCATCGCGTAGAGGTTGTCCACCGGAATATTGAAAAAGCCCTGGATCTGGCCGGCATGGAGGTCGACCGTGAGCACGCGCTGCGCGCCTGCGGTGGTGATCAAGTCGGCGACCAGCTTGGCGCTGATCGGCACGCGCGGCGCGACCTTGCGGTCCTGGCGCGCGTAGCCGAAGTAGGGGATGACGGCGGTGATGCGCTTGGCCGAGGCGCGCCGGAGCGCGTCCATCAGGAGCAGCAGCTCCATCAGGTTTTCGTTGGGCGGAGTGCAGATCGACTGGAGCACGAAGCAATCGCCGCCGCGCACGTTCTCACGCACTTCGACCATCACCTCGCCGTCGGGGAAGTGGCCGACCTCCGCCTCGCCCAGCCGCACGGCCAGATGCTCGCAGACCTCGCGCGCCAGCGCCGGGTTGGAGTTGCCGGTGAAAATCTCCAGTTCGTCTTTCGCCCGCTCAGGCATCTAGGCCCCTCCGGCCAAGCCAAAGTCGTAATTCTTCGCGCATTTTCTCTCCGCGTTCCTGCCCGGCCTGCCCGGACTCAAAAAATCGATGGCTGGGCGGGAAGGATTCGAACCTTCGAATGCCAGGTCCAAAGCCTGGTGCCTTACCAGCTTGGCGACCGCCCAACACGGTCCGCGTCCGCTTCTTCCGTTGATGCCGAAGGGCCATCGAGCATAGCACACATGCCCATGCTTGAGAGCGCGGACCGCCGCGCCGCGCGGCCAGCGGACTGCGGCGGTCATCCGATGAAAGTGTGACGCGAAACTGTTGCCAACGGATCGGCCCAAACTAACGGCCGCAGCGCGATCGCTGCGGCTTTGTGACGGCGATGTTAACGGATGGTGTTTTTGAGTGTCAATCGCGGCTTCGACGAAGTTCCACAAGTGCCTTCGGTCGAGCACGCACGCCAACCGGAGGCGAGGAAAGGCGGGCGCTCCGGCAAGGCTAACAAAGCGAATTTACGGCGTAAAATTGAGCCTGTGGACGCGTCCGGCGCAGCTCGACGGCGGCGTTTGCGGCCGCCTCGGCATCGACAAAGATCCCGAAGACCGCGCCGCCGCTCCCCGACATCGACGCCGCGGAGGCTCCCTTGGCGATTAGAGCAGAGCGCAGGTGGGCGATTTCCGGATGCCGCGCCATCGCCACCGCCGCCAGGTCGTTCTGCAGCATTGGCTGGGTGATCGCGCCTTCGGCTATCGCGCGCAGATGCGCCGCCGGCGCCGGTCCGCTCCATTGCGCGGGCTCGAGCGCGCGGTAGATTTCGGCGGTCGAGACTTCGATCGGCGGCACCGCGATTACCATCTGCAGGGGTGGAGGCCCGGCTTCAAGCGGGACGATACGCTCGCCCACGCCGCCGACGTGCGCGGCCCGCGGATCGAGGAAAAATGGCACGTCCGCGCCGAGGCTCAAAGCGACCGCGGCGAGGCGCGCCCGACCTTCGACGCGGCATAGCGCGGCCATCATGCGCAGCACGGCGCCGGCGTCGCTCGATCCGCCGCCCAGCCCCGCACCCGCCGGAATCTTCTTGCGCAGATCGATCGCGACCTGATGCGGCCGATCGATCTCGGGGTCAAATTCGGCGAGGAACGCGGCGGCGGCGCGCCAGGCGAGGTTCTTGTCGCCCAGCGGAATCTCGCCGCGGTCGCAGGCGAGCGCGATAGCCGTCTTCGCGCCGCTTTGAGCTCTCCCGCGAACCTCGGCCCGAACGTCGTCGCCGAGCGAGACCGGGATAAAGATCGAGTCGAGTTCGTGATAGCCGTCGGCGCGGCGGCCGACCACGCGCAGAAAGAGATTTATCTTGGCCGGCGCGCGCCCGGCGAGCAGCTTGACCATCGATGTACTTTTGCAGCTGTTCGTTCAGCGTGTTTTTGCCGCGCGCCGCGGAGCGGACGCGCCGCCCGGATGCGCGGGCTTCTCCGGACGCCGCTAGTTCGCGTGCGGCGGCGCGTTGGCGCCGAGCGTGGTGCGGATCCGGCGATGGACATGGCGGTTGTCGCGCTGGATTATCGTGATAAACCCGAGCAGCGTCAGCACCACACCGGCCAGCACCAGCGCCTGCCCGGTCAAAAAGGTAGCGTGGTAGAAATCCATCCGCGCCGTCGCATACGAGACTTGGCGCTGCGCGTCGGTGAACGGCGCCAGCACGGCGCTGTCGGTATGCGGGTCGAGTTCGTCGAAGCTGCGATAGGCCTCGTCGACGGCGACCTCCTCGTGGCCCGCGACGATGCGGCTGTATTCCTGGGTGCGGGCGCGGCCGATTTCCCAGTTGACGGCCCCGAGCATGATTAGCGCGAGCCCGCCCACGACTCGCCAGTCGCCGTAAACATCCGGCAGTTTCATCGGTACGTAACCGAACAATATGCCACCGCTGGCGGCAAAACAACCGCGCGAAGCGCAATCATGCACAGGGACGGACGGCGCGCAGTCGCCTCTCGCCTTTGAATTGCGCGCGTAAGGTCCGAGCAGTTATCATCAAACGGCGAGGCAGCATCGGCTGACGAATCCGGAAGAACCGTTGGACAACACGCGTCTGAACTCACTGCTCGAGCGCTTTGCGGCGCACGATCGCCTGGCGCTGGCCCGGCTGATCACGCTGGTCGAAAACCGCGCGGCCGTGGTCAGCACCGTGATGGAGCGGATCTATCCGCGCGCCGGCAACGCCTACATTGTGGGGGTGACCGGCGCGCCCGGCGCGGGCAAATCGACGCTGGTCAACCGGCTCATAGCGAGGTATCGCGCCCGGCACAAGGAAGTCGGCGTGCTCGCGATCGATCCGTCGAGCCCCTTCTCCGGCGGCGCGGTGCTGGGCGACCGCGTGCGCATGACCGACCATTACCGCGACCCCGGCGTTTACATCCGTAGCCTTTCGAGCCGCGGCAGCCACGGCGGATTGAGCCGCGCCGCGCGCGAGGTCGTAAAGCTGTTCGACGCCTTCGGTTTCGACATCATCATCATCGAGACCGTCGGCGTCGGCCAGACCGAGCTTGCCGTGATGGATCTCGCGGACACCACGGTGGTGGTGACCGTGCCCGAAGGCGGCGACAGCGTGCAGGTGATGAAGGCCGGGCTCAATGAAATCGCCGACCTTTTCGTGGTCAACAAGGCCGACCGCGAAGGCGCCGACCGCATCAAGGCCGAGCTCGAACTGAGCGTGCATCTGAGCCGCCAGGACGCCGGATGGCTGCCGCCGGTGGTGTTGACCCAGGCGGCGGCCGACCACGGGATCGACGCGCTGGTGGCGGCGATCGAGCGCCATGCCGAATATGTCAAAGCCCATCGCAGCCCCGAACGCGAGCGCGAGCGGCGGATTCGCGAGTTCGTCGAGGTGCTGACGGCCGAGATGGAAGAGCGCGCCGAACGCGCGGTGCGAAGCGGCGGCGTCAACGGTGTGGTGGGCGAAGTCCGCGCCGGGAGCCTCAATCCGTACACCGCGGCGCGCCGCGTGATCGAGGATCGCGCGGCGCTGGGCGAATTGCTCGCGGAGGGCTCGGCGGCTGCGTCGCGGCGCGATTAGCCGCGGGCGGCATCTAGTATGGCGACGCGAAGCGACAAATCGGGAAAGGCCGCGGCGCGCGGCCGCCTCTTTGCCATCGGCGATATTCACGGATGCCCCGATGAGCTCAGCGTGATCCTGAACGCGATCAAGCCCGTGCAAGGCGACACCGTGGTCTTCGTCGGCGACTACGTCGACCGCGGACCCTCGGCGCATGACGTGATCGAACTGCTGCTCGATCGCGAGCGCGCGGGCGGCGCCGAGTTCGTCTTCCTCAAGGGCAACCACGAGGACATGATGAGCGCGTATCTCGGCCTGCCCGGGAACTACGCCGAGTCGTTCCTGTTCAACGGCGGCGCCGCCACGCTCGAGAGTTACGGCGTCAACGAGCGCAACCTGCCCGAGGCGCGCGGCCTGATCCCCGACCCGCATCTCGAGTTCGTCAAGCGCCTCTCCACCAGCTACCTGCGTCCGCCCTACCTCTTCGTCCACGCCGGCGTGGTGCCGGCGCTCGAGATCGAGGAGCAGCGGGTCGAGGACATGCTCTGGATTCGCCAGGAATTCATCTTCAGCCCGCACAAGCTCGGCGCGACCGTGGTCTTCGGACACACCCCGATGCGCGCCGTGATGGTCGATCTGCCGTACAAACTCGGCATCGACACGGGACTGGTTTACGGCGGCAAGCTGACCTGTATCGAGCTTACCGAGGGCGTCGTTTACCAGGTCAAACGGCACAGCCGTCAGGCGAAGAGCAGCGCGATCGCGCTCGCTTGAGGCGCGTCTCGCGGGCGACCGCGGGCCTTTCCAGCCCGCGCCGCTCCGGCTAATCTTGTGCGCTCGGTGGCGACGTAGCTCAGTTGGTTAGAGCATGCGGCTCATATCCGCAGTGTCGTAGGTTCGACTCCTACCGTCGCCACCAATCAATCTCCGCGATTTATCTGGGCTTTTTTCGGCGATGCCACGCGACTCGACTACGTGTTCAGATGTAGGTTTCATTCGGAATCGTCTCCCGCTTAGAAATCTCTCGCTCATTTTGCTAAGCGGGGGTCGTCGCTGCCGATGCAGCGCAAACCCTCTCGCTGGCTCGCGGCCCGCTTGGCAAGTGCCGCTTCGCACTGTTGCGCTGCGTCAAACTTGCCGACGATGCTCCATTTGCTCAACGGCGCGTTGGTGTCGGCAAAGCGCATTCCAAAGTGCGACCACACTCCGCCTTGATGCATTGGTGCCCTTATCAGAAACCAGCTCGCGAGCACCGCTGTGCAAATATGCGTGAGTCGTTTCATCTTCTCTCCTTCTCTACTCCTAGAGCGCAGCGAAGACGCATCCCGGAACCTCGGGCCGCACGCTTTCGATGAAATCGGAATCTCGCATGGCAGCGCTCGCGCCGTTTGACGTGGATATTACCCGCGCAGCCGCGCTCGTCCATCAGGCGCACTGCTTCGAGTCCGGCTTCGGTTAGAGAGACCACAAAAGCCAGCAATTCGTGCTGCGTCAATCGTCTACTCCATGCTGAACATGGATATTGACGCGTCAAACAAGTCTAGGGGACGAGACTGGTCGCGCGTCCGCGCTGGCTCCTCGAAGCCTCGCGCCGCGCTCCCCGCGCGGCACTTCGTCGCAAAGCGCAGACGCGCATCTCAAAATCGGGCGCGCCCGCTCCACGCGGGTTCGAGAGCGGGACGCGCTTTTAAGTATTCAGACACCCGTTCCGGCGCGCGAGCCGCTACATCGCTATAGCTTTCGCTATACTGAACCATGAATCTGCGCTGGCCCAAGCGCTTCGCCGCGCGGCTCCATTTACGCGCCAACCCCGCCCAGCCGCCCTCCTTGATTTCGGGAATCGAGACACTCAGAGCATCGGCGCGCGCTTCCATCCGAATGCCCAAGTGATTTGGTTAGATACTTCGACACGTAAGCAGCCGCTCCAGCGCCAGAGAAGACTGGCCGGAAATCGAGAGCGCCGAGACCGCAGCGTTTCGCGGCTCCTAAAGGTTCATTTTCGGCCGTTCGGCGGAGTTGTCCGCTTGATTTTGCAGGGTCTTTCTGCCGGTGTAGGCTCGACTCCTGCTGTCGCCACCCACATCGAAGGTATCCGCAAGTGCCATCAAAGTCACAATCGATAATCGATCCATCCAAGGCGCGCCCCGCCCATCCGTACCACATGTTCGACGCCATAGCCGCGCAGCCGGCGGCGATCGCCGAAGTCGTGGCGCGTAACCGCGAGGGCGTCGCGGCGCTCGCACGCGCGCTCAGGCAGACGCCATCGCTGACGCTGGCCGGAATGGGGACGTCGCTCAACGGGGCGATCTATGGCGAATACTGGCTGCGCACGATCGGACAGATGCGCTCGGTCAGGGCGGTCAGCTCTTTCGACGTCGTGAATTACGGGCTCAAGCCCGCGGCGGGCGGCGCGCTGCTCGTGTTGTCGCATCGCGGATGGAAACAGTACTCGGCGCGCGCGGTGGCCGAGGCCAAGGCCGCCGGCGTCTTGACCGCCGCGATCTGCGGCCAGGGCCCCGACGAGGGGGCGCGCCAGGCCGACCATCTGCTGCTCACGACCGAGCAGGAGCAGTCGGCGGCGCATACCAAGAGCCTGACCACCGCGATGGCGCTGCTGTTCGAGTTGGCGCTCGAGCTGCGCGCGCAAGCCGGCGGCGGCGAGCTTGAAACGCAGCGGCTGCGCGGCGAGTTCGCGGCGATTCCGGAGCTGATGCGCCGGGGCCTTGGCGACGATTCGCGCGAGCGCAATGCGGCCGAGCAGTTGCGCAACTACCGCCGGATCATGCTGCTCGGCGGCGGGCCGAACTATCCGACCGCGCGCGAGACCGCGCTCAAGCTCAAGGAGACCAGCTTCCTCTATGCCGAGGGGATGCAGGTCGAGGAATTTCTGCACGGTCCGATAAGCTCGGCCGACCGCGACACCCTGGTCGTTGTCGCGAGCGGCGGCGGCGCGTCCGGCGCGCGCGCCGAGCAGGTGGCCAACGCTCTCGGCGAGATCGGCGCGGAGCGCCTGGGCATCTATACCCGCGCGGGCTCGGCGCTGGCCGAGGCGGTGAACGCCGGAATCCAGGTCGAGGGCGAGGATGAGGCGCTCAGCCCGTTCGCGCTGCTGCTCTCGCTGCAGCTTTTCACCTACTGGATGGCGGTGAAGCGCGGATGCAATCCCGACCTGGCGCATCGCGACGACGCGCGCTACGTCAGGGCGGCCGGTCACTTCGAGATGTAGCCGTCGAGATGTAGCGCGGCGATCGCGGAGACGGCTAAAGAGTTGGCGAACGGCATCTGGCGGAAGATCCAGCGATCCGCCCGGCGCCAGGGTTGGTGAAACCGCACGATCCGGCTAACGTCGCGCGGTGATGCTTGCCCGGCTTGCCAGGCCCTTCGCGTCGCTCGCGCTTACGGCGGCGCTTATCGCCCTCGTCCTGCTCGCGCTCGGCGCCTCTCCGCTGCTGGTCTTCGCCGCGCTCTGGGAGGGTGCATTCGGCAACTGGCTCGCCGCGACCGACACGCTCGTCAAGGCGACGCCGCTCGTCTTCACCGGGCTTGCGGTTTCGATCGCCTTTCGCGGGGCGCTCTGGAACATCGGCGCCGAGGGCCAGTTGCTGGTGGGCGCGTTCGTTGCGGCCGCGCTCGGGATTGCGCTCGACGGATGGCCGCGGCCGCTGGCCGTGGGATTGGTGCTGGTGGGCGGCGCGTTGGGCGGCGCGCTCTGGAGCGCCGTCTGCGGATGGCTCCGCGAGCGGCGCGACGTAAGCGAAGTCATCAGCACGATCATGCTCAATTTCGTCGCGGTGCAGCTTCTGAGCTACGCCGTGCATGGTCCGCTGATGGAGCCTTCGCGGTCGTATCCCAAGAGCGCGCCGATCGCGCACGCGGCCGAACTCTGGACGTTCGCGCCGCCGAGCCGGCTCAATGCCGGGATGATTCTCGCGGTCGCGCTCGCGCTCGTCTCGTGGCTCTGGCTCTTTCATAGCCGCAGCGGCTTCGAGTTGCGTGCGATGGGCCGCAATCGGCGCGTCGCGGCGTTCTTCGGGATTCCGGTCGCGCGCCTCGGGATCGCAGCGATGGCGCTCAGCGGAGCGCTGGCGGGCCTCGGCGGCGCCGTCCAGGTCTCCGCCATCACCCATCGCCTGTACGAAAGTTTCTCGCCCGGATGGGGCTACGAGGCGATCGCCGTGGCGCTGGTCGCGCGGCTGAATCCGCTTGGCGTGATGCTGACGTCCCTGCTGTTCGGTGCGCTCGACAACGGCTCGCAGGCGATGCAGCGCAGCCAGGGCGTCTCGCCCGAGCTGGTGCAGGTGATCCAGGGCGTGACGATTCTGATCCTGCTCGCCTTCGATACGCGAACCTGGAGCACGCTTAACGGCGCGCTGTGGCCCCCGGGAGACGGCGATGCGGCGTGCGCGGCCGCTCCCGGAGCCGTCGCGGCCGCCGGGGGAGGCGGCGATGCTTGAGGCGTTCCTGGCCTCGACGGTGGCGATGGCGACGCCGATTCTTTACGCGGCGCTCGGCGAGCTGCTGGTCGAGCAAAGCGGCGTGATCAACGTCGGGATCGAGGGCTCGATGCTTGCCGGCGCGTTCTTCGCGCTCGCCGCGGCGTACTCGAGCGGCAGCCTGATGATCGGGTTGCTTGCGGGAGTCGCCGCCGCCGTCGCGCTCAACGCGCTGCTCGCCCTGCTGGTCGTCAATCTCGGCGTGAACCAGGTCGTGGCCGGCACCGCGCTCAACATCCTCGCGCTGGGGCTGACCGGGGTCTTCTACCGCGGGATGTTCGGCGTCACGGGGAGCGCGGTCGTGGTGCGGCAGTTCGGCGCGATCGCGCTTGGGCCGCTTGCGCGAATTCCGCTGCTTGGCCGCGCGCTCTTCGATCAAAACGTCCTGGTGTACGTCGCGTTCGCGATTCTACCGCTCGTCTCGATACTAATTTCGCGCACGCGCTACGGATTGCGGCTGCGCGCGGCGGGCGAGCGGCCCGAGGCCGCGGACGCGCTGGGCCTTGGCGTTTATCGCCTGCGATGGGAGGCGCTGGCGGCTGCGGGGGCGCTTACGGGAATTGGCGGCGCGTTTCTGACGCTCGGTTACGCGGGAACCTTTATCGAGGGGATGTCGGCCGGCCGCGGCTTCGTCGCGCTGGCGGTAGTGATCCTGGGACGCTGGAAGGCGTGGGGATGCGCCGCGGCGTCGATTCTGTTTGGCGCGGCGATGGCTCTGCAGTTCGGCCTGCAGGCGCTCGGCACGGTCGTGCCGTACCAGGCGTTTCTCGCGCTGCCGTATGCGCTCACGCTGATCGTGCTGGCGGGATTTGGCGGGCAGGCCGACGCGCCGAGCGCGCTGGGCGAGCCCTATACGCGCGCGTAACGGTCCTATCGCGCGCTCATGCCTTGCTCTCCGGGCTGCGGCGCGTGGCATGCGGCGCGACGCCGCTCGCTTCCATCTCACGGTTGAAGCGCGGCCGCCGATAGGTCATCCCGATTATGAAACCGCCGATATAGAAGATTCCGTTCGGACGCGGCAGCAGCATCGTGGGCAGGAACAGAAAACAGATTGCCCCCGCGACCGTCCATCCGAGCGTCCCCGCTTCCATCCGGATCGAGAGCCCGGTCCGGTTCGGCGCGCCCTGCATCCGCTCGAGCATTCGCGCGCGCCATCTGAGCACCCGCGCGAGCGGAACGAACATCGCAACCCCGCCGGCCACTCCGAGCGCTACCGCAATCCATAACCACGGGTCCTTCCAGTCCATATGCGTCCCGAAGCGCCGGTTCCGTCTTGCTCCGCTCCCGCCTTGCCGAGGATGATCTGGCGCCCGCGGGACGCTAGACTACCGCACAGCCGGTCGTCATACACGCCGTCGGTCTGACGAGTAGGGACTTTGCGGTGAACGACTCGTATTTGCGATGAAGGATTTGTCCTCACGATGAAGGATTTGTCGCTCGCCGCTTCGGCCTTTCCGATCGCGACCTGCGGGGCCTGCAAACGCGTCGTGCTGCTGCATGTCACGCTTGACGATGCGGGGCGCGAGCGCAGATGCTGCGTGCATTGCGACGCGGAAATCGAAGAGCCGGTGCGCTGGGTCAAGGCGGGGGAGCTGGAGCGCGAGGGTTACTACTTCGGCCCGCCGCCCGCCAAGCAAGGTGCGGGTGGAGGATGTGGCAGCGGATGCGGTACGTGCGCGACGCGTGGCCATTAGGCGGCTCGGATTCGGCTTGGAGTCCGCGCACGTCGCGACGCAGGACGCGGCAGTCACAATACGCTTTGAGCGCGAGATTTTCCTGCGGCGCCGGCGTTTCGCCGGCCGCAACTTGAAATAGCGGCGCCAGGGTTTCGCTAAAATGTTCACCGGCAAAGGCCGACAACTGACGATCTATATCGGCGAGAGCGATCTCCATCATCATCAATCGCTCTACATGGCGATCGTCGAGATGCTTCGGCGCGAGGGGCTCGGCGGTGCGACGGTGACCCGCGGAATCGCCGGATTCGGGATGTCGAGCGTCATACACACCTCCGCTATCCTGCGCCTCTCGATGGACATGCCGATCGTAATCACCGTGATCGACCGCCCCGAGCGGATCGAGCGTATCCTCGCGCCGCTGGTCGAGCTGGCGCCGAACTCGCTCATCACTGCGCACGACGTCGAAGTGGTCCATTCCGGATTCGCCGTGCGTGAGGGCCTGCCCGATATCAAGGTCGCCGAGGTGATGCGGAGCGAGGTGGTGACGGTGGAACCGGACAGCCCGCTCACGGCGGTCGTCGAACTGCTGATCGACAAGGACTTCACCGCGGTCCCGGTCGTGGACGAAGCGCGGCGGGTAGTCGGGATGGTGAGCGATAGCGACTTGCTTACGCGCGGCGGGATGTCCGTGGGACTCAGCCTCAAGCGCGCCTCCGACGCCGAGTTCGTGCGTCAACTGCACAGCGAAATCGAGAATCGCGGCCGCCGCGTCGCCGAGGTGATGACGCGCGAGGTTGTAACGATCGCGCCTGACTCCTCGATCGGGGCCGCGGCCCGCGCGATGGTCCAGCATCATCTGAAACGCCTGCCCGTGGTCGACGGCCAGGGACGCCTGGTCGGCATCGTCGGACGGCTGGACCTGCTCAACACGATCGCCGCGGCCCATCTTCCCGAATGGCATCCCGAGGCCCGCCGCCCCGTCGCCGCCGGCGCGGGCACGCTGGTGCGCGACGTGATGAATCGCGAGGCCGCAACCGTGCCCGAGTCGGCGAGCCTCGGCGAGATCCTTGAATTGCTGGTAACCTCGGCCCACAAGCGCGTGGTGGTGATCGACCCAGCGCGGCACGTGGCGGGGATCATCGCCGACAGCGACCTTGTCTCCCGCGTCAGCCGCGAGAGCCGCCCGGGGCTCGTCGAGATGCTGATGGCGCGGGTGCCAATCGAGCGAATCTCGGCTGTCTCTCGCCGACGTCTCGCGAAATTGCGCGGCCGCTCGGCGGCGGAGCTGATGACGCGCGAGGTGGTGACGCTGCACGAAGAGATGCCGGTCGCGAGCGCGCTTGCGCTGTCGGCCGAACGCCACGTCAAGCGGCTGCCGGTCGTCGATGCCTCGGGCGCGCTGGTTGGAATCGTCGGACGGTCGGAGCTGTTGCGTGCGCTGCTCGACGCGCCGGCTTGCGCAATGACGCCCGGCGGCTGAAGCATCGAACCGCGACGGGAGCAGGGAAGACTTGGGCGCATTGCTTTGGGTTGGGCTTGGCGGGTTCCTGGGCGCCATCGCACGCTACGGGCTAGGCGGATGGGCCGCGGCGCGCTGGGGCGCCGCCTTCCCCTGGGGCACCTTCGCGATCAACATCAGCGGCAGCTTCATCCTGGGGTTTTTCATGGCCTTCGCGCAGTATCGCTCATGGCTGCATCCGCAGATTCGATTACTGTTCGCGGTCGGCTTCGTCGGCGCCTACACGACGTTTTCGACCTACACCTACGAGTCGCTTCGCCTGATGATGGACGGACAGTTCGCGCTCGCCGCGCTTAACGTGATCGGCAGCGTTGTCATGGGCCTGGTTGCGGTCTTTGCCGGCTTCGTGCTGGGAGACTCTATCTAGCCGCGTTGTCCCTTTTCTCATCGCTTGCTCGCTCCAAACACGCGTTTGCACAAGCTAAATGTTATCGATCTTTTTAGAGGCCGATTTTGGAGGATCGATGAACTCTTCCATCGCTCTTTTGCGGTGATATTCGTGGTCGCCGTCGTCTTGACGCTGGTTTTGACCCTCGCCCTTGTTCCCACGGCCGCTCGCGCTCAACCGCTCGCCAAACGGGCGATCGCCGTCAGCCAGGAGGCGCGAGGCACGGTGATTCTCCGCGACCTGCCGCAACTAATGGAACAGGAAGCGATGCGCAGTCCCGCAGTCTCGCGTCCGCTGCGCGGCGTTTCGATTCAGCAATACGCCGCGCTCAAGACACAGGCCGCAAGCGTGAAGCCTCCGGCGCGGAGCGGTGCTGGAGTGGTGCCTTTCACCGTGACCTCACAGCCGAAGCCGTCCGCCGGCCCGGCGCCGACATCCATTACGGCCTTCGGCGGCCTCGGTATCGGCTGCGGGCGGGAGATTCCGCCCGATATGGCGCTCGCTGTGGGCCCGACCTTCGTGCTGCAGGTGATCAACGGCTGCATGACCGTGCTGGACAAGAGCGGCAACGTGCAGGCCGGATTCCCGAAGAGTCTGAGCGCGTTCATGGGCGTTGGCGCGTCGGCCCAGGCGCCGCCCTTCGATCCGCGCGCGATCTTTGACTGGGCCAACCAGCGCTACATCGTGTCCACCGCCCACGTCAACGCGGCGGGAGCGCAGATCCTCGATGTGGCGGTCAGCCGGACCTCGGATCCGACGGCAGGATGGTTCGTGTACCGAATCAACCTGACCGCCAACCCCAACCCGCTCATCCCGAGCACCGAGGTCGCCGACTTTCCCACGCTGGGGCAGGATCGGCGGACAATTTACGTCGCTTTCAACGCCTTCACGCTGCCGGACACTTTCAACGGTGCTTACATGATGCTGCTGCCCAAGGGTCCGATGTACGCCGGCGCGAGCTTCGATTTTTTTGCCCTGTCGCCCGAATTTTTCACGGTTAACGGCACCGGCGAAGTGATGGACTCGCTTCAGCCGGCAAACGTGATGGACCGCACGGACGACCCGCGCGCCGAATTCGTCGTCGCCGCGCACAATATCAATGCTCCCGGAGGGCCCTCGAACGTGCAGTGCGCGACGGGATGCAACGGGCTGGTCGTGTTTGCGATCTCGAACCCGGCATACAGCACCACCTCGCCGGGACCCGAGGTCTCGCAATTCCTGCTGTCCACGGCCAACAGCTACTCGCTGCCGCCGCCTGCGACTCAGCCCGGATGCTCGACGCCAGATTGTCTCATCGATACCGGCGACACCCGCATCTCGGGTGAAGCGGTTTACGCCTCGGGGTCGCTCTACGCGGCGCTTGGCACGAACGGCACCGGGCGGCGAGACGCGGCTCGACGTCTGGGTTGACACGGGAATCCGCGCTCCGGCCGGCGGCCCCGCAGCTATTCGCTGAGCCGCCCGGTCCGGCGCAGCCCCTCGTAAAGCACGATCGAAACCGCGTTGGCGAGGTTGAGACTGCGCACGCCATGCTCGAAGATCTGAATCCTATAGGTGGTGTCGGTCCGCGTGCGCAGGAATTCCTCGCCGAGCCCCTTGGTCTCGCTACCGAAGATCAGAAAATCGCCCGGCGCGTAATCCGCTTCGAGATACGAGCGCTTCGCGCGCGCCGAGAAATACTTCATGCGCGGCTCGGTTCCGGCTGATGGCTGCGCCTGGTGAGCGGCGGCGAATTCGTCCCATCCGGAATAGGTTCGCAGATCGACCAGCGGCCAATAATCGAGCCCGGCGCGCTTGAGATAGCGATCTTCGAGCGAGTAGCCGAGCGGTCCGACCAGGTGGAGCCTGGTGCGCGTAGCCGCCGCAAGCCGCGCGATCGATCCGCTGTTTTGCGGGATCTCCGGCCGCACCAGCACGATGTGAAAAAACGGCAACGCCGATTGTGCGCGCGCCCCGGAATCTTTAGGGCTCAATCTGGTTTGCCCGGCGACCCCGCCTGCCGCAGCGGATAGCGCCGCCCGCGCATCGTGAGCGCAAAGCCGCCGCGCTCGTCGGCCTCGAAGCCGGGACTCAGATGGTAATAGGCGTTGCGCAGGAAACGGGCGCGCTCCGCGCCGCCCTTGACGCGACAGTACAACACGTTGTCGTTGCCGACCTCGAGGGTCGCCGGGTCAAGCGGCTCGCGTTCGTCGTCGTTGAGCACGATCGTAAAGCCGCCCGCCGCGTCGCCCTCGATCGACTTGACCACGTAGGGCGTGTCCTCGACGCTAATCGCCGCGCGTTCCTCGGCGACCTGGAGATAGTAGGTGCCGTCGGGATTGCGGCGGATGCTGCGGCTGAAGACCAGCGCGATCCGCGGGTTGTCGATCCGTTCCTCGTCGCTATACCAGTTGCCATCGCGACGAAACGAGATCTTGCCTGACTCGACCGCGTAAAACCCTGCCCGTGCCATCTCAGCGCATCCGGCTGTCCAGGACGATCGTCACCGGCCCGTCATTGACCAGCGCCAGTTCCATGTGGGCGCCGAATCTGCCCGTTTCAACTTTAGCACCGCGGGCGCGCACGAGTGAAATGAAGCGCTCGTAGAGCGGCTCGGCGATCTCCGGCGGCGCGGCCTTGATGAACGACGGACGGCGCCCGCCACCAGTATCGGCGAGCAGCGTGAATTGCGAGATCACCAGCAACTCGCCGCCGATCGCGCCAAGCGCCAGGTTCATCTTGCCCGCCGCGTCGGCAAAAACGCGCAGCCCGAGGATACGGTCGGCGACAAACTCCGCGTCGGCTTCGGTGTCGTCGCGCGCGACGCCCAGCAGCACGGCGAAGCCGATACCTATTCGGCCAAGACACTCGCCGCCGACGCCGACCTCGGCGCGGCTTACGCGTTGAACGACCGCTCGCATGCCGGCGTCACGTATAGCATTTCCGCGCCGCGCTCGCGCGCGCGGAGATATCGAAGCCACGGGGAGATTTTTCTTGAAGCCGCTTGCCGCCGGAGTCGTCCAATCTGCAGCGGCGCGCGGCCGGTGCGGGAGATGCGCGCTGGTTTGCGGGCTTTGCTCCGTACTATAGTTGCCGATGCGATGATCCCGATTCTGTTGCGCCTCGGACCGATCCACCTGCTCGGTCATCCTTTCACCCTCACCATCTACAGCTACGGCCTAATGATGGCGCTCGGTTTTATCGCCGCCGACCTGGTAATCGCCGCCGATTGTCCGCGCCGCGGCCTCGACCCCGACTATGCCACCGCGGTCGTGCTGTGGAGCGCGGTCGGCGGGATCGTCGGCGCCCGCTTATACGACGTGCTGGACAACTGGCGGCTCTACATGGCGGACCCGGTCTCGATCGTCTGGTCGGGCTCGGGCTTTGTATGGTTCGGCGGCTTCCTCGGCGGCGTGACGGCGGCCTGCCTCGCTGCGCGCCATTACAAGGTTTCGATCGGCGCGACCGCCGATATGTGCGGGCCGGCGCTGGCGATCGGACAGGCGCTCGGGCGCATCGGATGCCATCTGTCGGGCGACGGCGACTGGGGCATCCCGTCGCGTCTGCCGTGGGCAGTCGCCTACAAGAATGCGATCGTGGGATGGGGTCCGCAGACCGTGCTCAAGCTCGGACCG
>DATJXN010000081.1 GCA_035500095.1 Candidatus Binataceae bacterium | reverse complement strand
AGCGTGGCGACGGTGCGGCCCTCGGGAATGAGGATGCTTGGCGTGTTGGGATAGCCGAAAAACGCGACTGGCGCGCGTGCGCCCGCGAGAATCACCGAGCTCGATTTTGAGAGCGCGTCGAGCGCCATTTCCGGGAAGTAGGGCAGCTTCTCGACCGGCGGCATAGCGCCGCCGCGCTCGATCCGCGCGGGGAAAGTTTCGCATATCAGGCGGCATCCGCTCTTCGCGGCGATTCGCGCCGCGGCCCTAAGGCCGCGCTCGCGAAGCGCCGCGCCCCCCATGAAGAGCACGCTCTTCGCGCCGTCGCGGCCGAGGACCTCGGCCGCTGCGCGCACGCCGCTCTCCGGCGCCGCGGGACGCGGCGGGACGGGACGCGGCCCCGCGGCCGCGCCGGCTTCGCTCCATTGGCAATCGGCCGGAACGATAAGCGTCGAGCCATGGCCGGGCGCGCGCATCGCTTCGGCGATCGCCTCGGCGGTGTCGGCGGCGATACCGCCAGCGCTGGTCGAATGGCGCACCCATGCGGAGACCGGGCGCGCGAGCGATTCGATATCGGAGGTCAGCGGCGCGTCGGCCCTGAGATGCCAGGTTGCGTGGTCGCCGATCACGTTGACCACTGGCGAATGCGCGCGCCGCGCGTTGTGCAGATTGGCGATCCCGTTGGCGAAGCCGGGGCCGAGATGGGTCAGCGTCAGCGCCGGGCGGTCGGCCATCCGCGCGTAGCCGTCCGCCGCGCCGGTGACGACGCCCTCGAACAGCGCCAGCACCGAGCGCATCCGTGGCGCGCCGTCGAGCGCCGCGACCAGCGGCATCTCGGTCGTGCCGGGGTTGGCGAAGCAGACGTCGACTCCGCAATTGAGAGCGGTCAGGATCAGGCTCTCGGCTCCGTTCATCTCCAGTCAACTCCGCTTCGCAACAGGTTCGGGCCCGATGAATGACTACAACGTTTGCGAAACCGTGCGCATCACCTTGCCGGGCAATCCGCCCTGGTATTGGCCGCGCGCAAAAAGAACCTCGCCGCCGACGATCGTGTACTCGATTCCTTCCGCGCGTTCGATCAAACGTGGCTCGTTGCCGGGCAGATCGCTTACCCACTCGGGTTTGAGCGGCTTGATTGTCGCCGGATCGAAAATGACGAGGTCGGCGTCCATCCCGGGCGCAAGCCGCCCCTTGCCGCCCAGTTCGAGAAAGTCGGCGAGCTCCGAGGTCAGCCGCCGCACGCCCTCTTCGAGCGTCAGCAGGCCGCGGCGATGCACCCATTCATGCAGCAGGTAGGAGGTGAGGCCGGCGTCGCAATGCTGCGCGACGTGCGCGCCCGCGTCGCTGAGGCCGATGAGCGTATTGGGCAGCTTGAGGATCCGGCTCACCACGTCGGGATTGACGTTGATCACCGAAAGCGTCACGCCCAGTTCCATCCGCTCGTCCAGCGCGAGGTCGAGCAGCGCGTCGACGGCGTCCTTGCCGGTTGCGGCCGCCACTTCGGCGATGCTCAGGTTGAGGAAGCGCCGATTGCGCTCGTTTTCGACCCGCACTACGTGAACGCGGTCCCATCGGCCGCGGAAGATCGCGCTGCCGCCGCTGTCTCCGATTTCGGCCCGGAACGCGTTGCGGAAGTCCGACGAGCCGACGAGCGCCATCTGTTCCTGGATGCTGCGGTTGAAGATTCCCTTCCACGAATCGAGCGCGGCAAAGATGAACGGCTCGCGCATCGTGTAGTACTGCTGGATCGGGCGGGGCGTAACCTGCGGCAGGATCTTGAGGCCGCTTTCGACCAATGGCGCCAGACGCTCGACGATGCGCTGATGCGCCTCGGGCGGCGTGCCGGGGAGATCGAGCAGCGCGAGCCAGGTCACCGGCCGCGCGCTCTCGCGCGCGAGCATCGTCAAAAGATCGAGGCCGCTTTCATTGGGCACGCTGGTCGAGCCGCGGTTGGGAAGAATCTCGATAATGCCGCGGCCGAGCTCGCGCATCGTATGGCAGAGCGCACGCAGTTCGCCGTCGCTCGCCATCCGGCTCGCCAGCGGACGCCCCTGAAAGCCGATATGTTGCGGCGCGAGGCTGAGCGAGACGCCGGCGGCCCCGGCACGGAGGGCTTCGCCATAGAGACGCGCCATCTCGGCCGTCTCGGATTCGGTCGCGGCGCGCTCCGCGGCCTGCTCGCCGATGACGTAGAAACGCAGCGCCGAGAGCGGCACGAGGAAGCCGACGTTGAGCGCGACGCCGCGGCGCTCGACTGCCGCCATGTATTGCGGAAAACTTTCCCAGTCCCAGGTCACTCCGCGCATCAGCACGTCGTGGGGCAGAGCCTCGACGTTGACCAGGTCCCACGCCATGGTGGATTGCTGGCCGGGGCGGCAGGGCGCGACGCCTACGCCGCAATTGCCCATCAGCAGCGTGGTGACGCCATGCCACGACGAGCAGGTGAGCAGCGGGTCCCACGAAATCTGTGCGTCGTAGTGCGTGTGGATATCGATAAAGCCGGGCGCCAGCACCGCGCCGTCGGCGTCGATCTCGCGCCGCGCCGGGCCGCCAACATCGCCCATCGCGGCGATCTTGCCTTCGCTGACCGCGAGCGCGCCCCCTCGCACGGGAGCGCCCGTGCCATCGCAGATGGCGGCATTGCGGATCAGCAGGTCATAGGCCATCGTCAGGTTCCTCCGCGATGCGGGGCGCGCGAGAACTGAGCGAGCTTCGCGCCGTCTCGATGGAGTGTCAAGGCGTGCGCGGCGCGCCTCTCGTCTCCTACGCGAAGGCCGGCATCACCTCGCGCGCGAACAGCTCGACCGTCTGCGGCGGGGCCATGTCGGCAAACATCATCGTGAACATCGTGATGCCCCACGAGACGCGCTCGCGAAACTGCCTGACGACCTCGTCGGGTGTGCCCTTTATCGCGGTGAATGAGAAAGGCTTGCGCCCCTTGACCATCTCCCACTTCTGATCCGCTTCGGCCTTGTTCGCGCCGATACAGACCATCACCTGCTCCGATACGGTGATTTCTTTGGGGTCGCGACCCACGGCGCGGCAATGTTCGTGCAGCACGCCAAGCGTTTTCTTGAAGTCGCGATAGCCGGCCGGGATGTTCCAGCGATCGGCGTACTTGGCGACCAGGCGCAGCATCACCTTCTCGCCCGCGCCGCCGATCATGATCGGCGGATGCGGTTTCTGCACCGGTTTGGGATTGTTGGGCGCATCGGTGACCGAGTAGTAGCGGCCTTTGAAGGTGGCGCGGTTCTCGGTGAACATCGCCTTTAAGATTTGCAATCCCTCCTCGAGCTGGCGCAAGCGCGCGCCCACCGACGGAAATTCGTAGCCGTTGGCGCGATACTCCTGCTCCATCCATCCCGCGCCCAGCCCGACCTCGAGCCGCCCGTTGGAGATCTGATCGATCGTGGTGAGCGATTTGGCCAGCAGCGCCGGGTTGCGAAAGGAGTTGCACAGCACCAGCGTGCCGATCCGCACGCGCTCGGTGCGGGCGGCGATAGCGCTCATCATCGTCACCGCCTCGAGCAGATCGACGTCGATGAGGCCGAGCGTCCAGAAGTGATCGACCAGCCAGAACGAATGATAGCCCAGGCGCTCGGCCATCTCGGCGCGGTCGAGCAGAGTCTTGACGGTCGCGCCGGCCTGCGGCGACCAGAACGCGAATTCGATTTTTTCGCTCATCGGGGTGGAACTCCTTGGTCGGCTTCCGCGGTGATCATCAGATCGATTCTTTTCTTTTATCGTTTCTCTTTTACTGTTTTACTGCGCGGATGCACAACGCAACCAGACGGCGAAACGAAATCGCGTTCCGGATGGCCTTGGTCGCCCTGACCTTGGCGATAGCGGCCGCGTTCGGCGATTCGCATCGCGCGGTTGCAGCGTCACCGGAACCGGGATTCTCGCAAGTCGGCGCGCCGCGCGCGCTCGAGGGCGCGCCCGGAATCTATGAATGGCATTTTGTCGCGGGGCGCGGGCCGTCGCCGTTCGATCGTGTCGGGCTCCATCGAATCACGAGCGGCCCGGTCGCGCCGGCCCATACGGGAATCGTGATGCTCTATCTGCCGGGCACCAACATGAACGGGGAGGTCGCGGTTGACGACGTGCGCTACTCGATGCCGCTTTATCTGGCCGCGCACGGCATCGACGTGTGGACAATGGACTATCGGACGCATTTCGTCCCTGCCGACACGCCGGCGAAAAAGCTTTCCGTAATGGCCGGATGGACGAATCGTGCGTTTGCCGATGATATCGGAGCAGCGGCGGCGTTCATCAGAGCGACAACACATCAGGGCAGGCTCTTCGTCGCGGGGTTCAGCCGCGGCGCGAGCTTTGCCTATCTCTTCGCGGCGCTTCATCCGCAAGAAGTGGCTGGACTCGTGATTCTCGACGGCTTCATTCCCCGCGGTCCCGCGCCGGCGATGCCCGCGGGGCGCGTCGCCGACGATGTCGGCGGGCGCCATCTGACCTACGACAAGCGCCGCGCGCTGATGGAGGCGGTGATTCGCGATCCCGGCGGCCCGGCGCCGCTGCCGAAATACAAAACCGCGGCCGAGAATCTCGAACACGTGGTGTATGAGGCGGGCGGCCTGTTCGGCGGACACGGCGGGCTCGCGAATCCACAAGGCGGATTTTCCGATCCGTCGGTGCTGGCGCGGGTGCTGATCGGGTACGACCGATGGTGGCCGGCCGTGCAGGATTACGACAATCCGTTCGACGCGGGCGCGCTCGCTCGGCTCAAAGCTTCAAAGATTCCCGTGATCGCATTCGCCAGCACGAACATTTCCGCCAAGTGGCCGGCGATGGTGGCGGAATCCGCCGCGGCGACCGGCAGCGCCGACGTCACGGTCAAGCGGCTCGACGGATGGGGCCACCTGGACGTGATTTGCGGCACCCACGCGGAGAGCGAAGTTTACGCGCGGGTGCTGGCGTTCCTCAGGCGGCATCAGAAGTAGGCGGCGGCGCGACCGCAACTCGCGGACGCAGCATCAGGGTCGCCACAAGCGCCCACATTCCGAACCCCAAGCCGAGCAGCGACCATGCCACCCGCGAGCGGCCACGCCGCGCGGCGATCGTTGCGGTGAGCGGCGCGAGCGCCGCGTCGATAATCAACGAGGTCGCGATAATCTCGGCCGGCCCCCCGCGATAGCGCATCAGGGCGAAGCCCGAGGTTACGTTGAGGATGGATGCGATCGCCCACATCGGATTACATGCACACCAGCTCGAGCGCTCTCGTCGATCGCTTGTACCGCACAGCCGCATCATCGTGGTTGCGGCTCGCATATGGTTTGCGGCGCTGGTCGGCGGGGCTATAGTGTTTAGGAATGGCACGCCGCGACGCTGAAAATATCATTTCCAAGCTGCGCCAGATGAGCGAGGAAGGGTTGGGGAGCGTTATGGGCGAGCTGATGGCCAACGAACGAATGCGCAAGAGCCTGGGCCGCGCGGGAGAGCGTTTGATGGCCAACAAGCACGTCTTCGACCGCAACGTCGAGACGGTTTTGGATTTCGTCAACATCCCGTCCAAGCGCGACATCCGCGAACTCAAGTCTCGGCTCGACACGCTATCGAGCCAACTGGTCAACCTTAGCATCAAGATCGACCGGATGCTGTCCGCGGAGGAGATGGCGGCCTCGCGCCGTGGTCATTCCGATTCGGAGATCCGGCCCGTCCGTCCGGTCCCGCCTGAGGGCTCGACTTCGGGACAGCGTCCCGTGCGGCGCCGGCGCAAGGGCCGCGGCGGCATTAGCTCCGACTAGCCGAATCCGCCTCCGGCACATTCACGCGATCTCGAAGCTCTGCCCGAGCCGCGCGAGGTCGGCAAGGTCGGCCGGCTCTCGTCCAAGATCGGGCGCCGCGACGAGCTCGAGGTCCGGCGACTCGCCGGCGCGCAGGGACGCGATCGCGGCCGTTTCGCGCTGCTTGAGCGCGGCGAACTCGGCGGCCGCGCGAGCGAGTTTGCGTTTGAGCGCGGGTTCAAGCGGCGCCCGCGCGATCTGCTCATGCGGCACAATCGGGGGCAACGTCCGGTTGACGATGACCGCGCGCGGCTCGATCTCGGCCGCGCGCAGCGCCGCAAGAAATTCGTGCGCCTGTGCGATGCGCTCCGGCTCGGCGGTTGTGACCACCACCACCGCGGTGTCCGGGGCGACGAGCAATCGCTGGGCGCGCGCGGCGCGCTCGGCGAATCCGGCATACATCCCGTCGAAGCTCCGCACGAAGGCTTGCACGTCGCCCAGCATATGCAGCCCGGTCAAGCGGTCGAAAGCGGAGAGCACGGCGCGAGCGGCGAGGTCAACGACGCTGAAGCCGCGGCGCATCCCGCCCCCGAGCAGCGTCACCGCGCGCGAATTGAGCAGCTCGAGGAGGCGGCGGGGCGCGTCGAGAAAGTCCAGCGCCTCACGCGCGGGCGGCGTGTCGAGCACCACCAGGTCAGTCGCCGGCTCCTCGCTCAATTCGAGCAGCCGTTCCATCGCCATGTAATCCCCCACGCCAGCCAGCGCCTGCGAGAGATTGCGATAGATGCGGTTCTGCATGATCGCGTCGGCGGCGGCGGGCGAGGGCGCGTGGCGGGCGATGATACCGTCGAACGTGCGCTTGGGGTCCATGCGGAGCGCACGCAGGCGCCCGGCGCGGCGCGCCGGGCGCCTGCGCGCGGCAACGCCCGCGCCGGCCAAGCCGCCCGCCGCGTCGTCGGTCATCCCCGTATCGTGGATTCCGTCGAGCGCGAGGTCGTCGAGCGCGACCTCGTGGGGCTCGGCGGCGTTCACGCCGCCGAGCCCCAGCGCGTCGAGCAAACGGGGTGCTGGGTCGACGGTCATCACGTCGACCCGCCGCCCCACAATCGCGGCTGAGAGCGCGAGCGTGGCGCTGATCGTGGTCTTGCCGACGCCGCCGGGGCCAAGGCAGACGAGCAAACGGTTCTTGAGCAGCCCGTGCGGGGCGTGCGCGGCGGTCATCGGGATTTCGTCGGGGATTTCGCCGGAGGCTTTGTCGGCCGGGTGCGTTTCGCCCGCCGCGCGGCGAGTTTGAGCGCGCGGGTCGGTGCTTGCGGTTGACGCGCGAATGTTCGCGGCGCAGCCGCGAACATCGCCGCGTCGAAGGCGCGGCTCAGCTCCTCCAGTTCAGCCCGGCCCAGGGCCGGGCTGAACAGCATCGGCAGTTCGACCACGCTGAGGCCGGCGCGGGACGCTTCGCGGCGCGCGCGCGCCGCGAAACGCCCCGCGCCGTCGCGCCATTGCGCAAGGCGCGCGTATCCCGGGTCCGCGCCCGGCGCGCCCAGCGCCTCCAGGTCGCTCAGCGTGAACAGCGCGGACGGCACGCAATTGAGCGCCGCTGCGGCGACGTTTACGCCGAGCCGGCCGCGAAGCACGTCGGATGCCTCGAGCGCTTCGCGCAGCGCCATCTCCTGCGGTGTCAGCGTGAGCATCACCGAAAAACGCGCCGCGTCGGCGATGAAGCTCTCGACGTTGGCGGCAAGGCGGTTGAGCGTTCCGAGCGGCGCGATTTGCTTGAGCGCTCCCGGCACCGCGAGCAGTTCCAGCGCACTACCCGTGGCCGGAGCGTCCACCACCGCGTAGCGATCCTCCAGCGCCGCGCGCCCGGCAATCAGCCGGAGCCGCTCGAGCATCAGGAACGCTTCCAGCCCCGGCAGTGCGGCGGTCACGTAGCCGAAGGTGCGGCTTCGCAGCATCCGGCGCGCGATCGCCTTCATCGGCACCAGTCGCTCGATGAAGGCCTCGAGTTCGGTGGCGGCGCTGAGCGAGATGGTTTCGAGGTCGACGGGCGCTTCCGCGCCGTCGCGCGGTGAGGCATGGACAGCGGAGTGATCGCGCGGCACGATCCCGAGCATCCGCGCCGCCCACATCCGCTGGTCAAGATCGACCAGCGTCGTGGGCCGCCGGCGCGCGAGCCAAAGCGCGAGGGCGGCGGCGACCGCGCTCTTGCCCGTGCCGCCCTTGCCGGTGACGAGGATTAACCGCGCGAGGGCCATGTAGCTAATTGATAGCGGGCATTGTGGCGAATCAAACGGGTTTCGTTAATAGGAAACTGAAAGGCGTAATTGGCAATTGGGCGCAAAACTGCTATTCAGCGGGAAACTCTGGGAACTTA
>DATJXN010000080.1 GCA_035500095.1 Candidatus Binataceae bacterium | reverse complement strand
CCGAGGGAAAAAATGTTTCAGTTCCTCTTTCACCTTGAGCGAACAAGAGCCTCGGCAGTGGACACCATACAAGCCCTTAGGGACTTCCAAACGTTCGAGCAACCGGAGCCAACGTGCGAAATTGCTGATCCATTCTTCTGGAATCCATTCCACGAGCTCGACGCCGATCGTCTTACTACCCGAATCCACCGCGGTATCTGGCGTGTCGTTTTCGTTGTGTTTCCAGTTCGCGACACTGCGCCCGGCAAATTGCGGTTCGGCTTCCTCTTGCGATTTCGAGGGACCTCTTTTCCTGCGTGACACAGCGGGCGTTGACGAAGATTGTGACCGAGGCTGGGTTCGCCGCGCAATCTGCCACAAATCTGCCACAAATTTTTCTGACCGGTTCCGAGCGATGCGAGAAAGCCTCGAAATGTCAGCTACTTATGGGAGGAGTGGTGCCCCGGCCGGGAGTCGAACCCGGACTTGAGGTTCCGGAGACCTCCGTGATGTCCTTTTCACTACCGGGGCGCGGATCTCGAATGGCAGACGCAGAAAGTAGCTCAGCCGCGCCGTCCTAACAAGCACCCTCGTCGCGAGTCCGCGAGCCTTGCCGTCGACCACTCGGCCGGGCGCGACCCATCCGGAGTCTGTCGCAGCTGCCGCGAACGCAGGCTACCGCCCCGCAAGCCGCGCAGAAGCGGGTCGCATCGGACTTCTGCTCTGTCGCGGTTTCGTATCGGGACGTTTTCGTATATCGTTCCCGCCCCTGGAAAACGCGGCCTCCGACAGCGGCCGCAGCCTGTATCTTGCGCATGAATCGAATTCCCTGGCCGCGACTCGTCCTGCTCTGGCTCGCCGGCATCGACCTCCGAATCACGTTGCTTGCGGTTCCGCCGCTCATCCCGCACATCCATCGCGACTTGAGGCTCGACGAGACCGCGGTCGCCGCGCTGCTGGGCTTGCCGATCCTGCTGCTGGCCGTCGCGGCCACGCTCGGCTCGATGATCATCTCGCGCTTCGACGCGCGCCGCACGGTGATCTTCGGCCTCGTGCTGCTCGCCATAAGCTCGGCGCTCCGCGGCGTCGGACCGTCGCTCGGGATGCTCTTCGCGATGACGCTGCTGATGGGCGCGAGCGTCGCTATCCTGCAGCCCGCGCTGCCGGCGCTGGTCTTTCATTGGGCGCCGAGCCACGTCGGCGTGGCGACCGCGGTGTACAGCAACGGATTGCTCATCGGCGAGCTGATCGGCGCCGGGCTGACCACACAGTTCGCGCTGCCGCTTTGCGGGGACTGGCCGCGTGCGCTCGCCTTCTGGAGCGTCGCGCCGCTGCTCACGGCGCCGGTCCTGTGGTGGATGACGCCGTCTCTGCAAGGGGCCGAGGCCGCGGAGCGTCCGCGATGGCTGCCGGACTTCCATCGTGCGCTGACCTGGCGGCTCGGACTGATCCAGGCGGGTGGCGGGACCATCTATTTCGGCGCCAACGCGTTTATGCCCGATTATCTTCATCATGCGGGCGCAGCGCATCTGATCGCGCCGTCGCTGCTATGCCTTAACGCGGCGCAACTCCCGGCTTCGATCGCGATCGCGCTTAGGCCCGGATGGTTCGTCGGACGCAGGGGGCCGGTGCAGGCGATGGCGATCCTGGCGTCGGTCGGGCTTGGAGTTTTCTTCATCCCGCATGACTGGTCGCGGATGGCCGGCGCGGCGATACTTGGATTCGCGGCGGCCTTCGCCTTCGTGCTCAGTCTCGCGTTCCCACCGCTGCTGGCCGAGACGCCCGGCGATGTCCATCGAATTTCCGCGGGCATGTTCACGATCGGCTACGGGATGGCGTTCCTTGTGCCGCTTTTGGGCGGCGCGGCGTGGGACCGCACGGGAGTGGCAGCGGCGTCGATGGTGCCGGTGGCGGTCGGAGCGCTCTGCCTGTTGCTCGGGCCGTTGGGATTGAGAAGCGGCGGACGGGAACTCTGAGAGGGCGCGCAAAAACGAAGCCGCTGCCGGTTGAGGATCAACCGGCAGCGGCTTTTTCTTAGAGATCCGGAGCGCTAGCGCGCAGGCCTACGGGCCGACCTGGACGCAGCCGCTGACATGATTATCGTATTCCTGCTGTAGCAGGTAGAAGTCGCCGTTCCACATCTCGTTCGCATTGCCCTCGTCCACGTAGGTGTGCCGTAGTTGTAGGCGCACAGATCGCCTATCTCGTTGCCCTGCGCGGTGTACCAGGCGTCAAGCAAAGGATCCGTGATCGATTCGGTCAGTTCGTGGCTGGCTATGCTCGCCGTGGCGTCACCCTCCGGATCTCCGTTGGGGGAGGGCGCGCCTCCGACCTGACAATGCGTGAGGTCGGCAAAAGGCTTATTTGTATAGATGATTGGGCCCGAGGCGGTAGAGACGAAGCCATGGTAAGGCGCATAGTAATTGTAGGCGCATGCGCTACCGAGACACGAACCCTCGCCGCTCGAGGTGAAGACGAGAAAAATGTGGTTGAGCCCGGCGGTCCATCCCTTCAGCCCCATCACGTGTTTGACTTCACGTTGGATCTGAAGGTCTGAAAGACAATTGCCGGGTGTGAGAGGATCCGTGCATCCCGAAGCTGGATACGCACGGGTGTCGACGTAATAGCCTCCCAAGCCTCCGAGGCTTTTGATGTAGGTCTTGCCGCTGATGTTTTGGTAGTACTGCGTGCTGTTGTTGTCGAGGCTATGTCCGGGGTAGTCGGTCAGGAGATTTTCCTGAATTGTGCGATACAACGCCGGCATGCTGGTCGGGCTGCCGTTCTGCAGCGTCGGTGGAACCCAGAAGATGGCGTAAGCGCGGCCCCGGATCACTTAGGAACGGGCCTAGTTCGCTCGTGCTATCAACCGTAGGGAATACGTGTGCCCGAGTACTCTCGGTTGTGATTGTGAGCGGCGATTGACTTTGCTAAGCGCGTGCCAGACGCGCAAACGGAGTCAAGGCCAAGCCAAGAATCGCCAAACTCGCGACCAATCTCGTCAACTTCGTCATTGTCCCCCCTGAATATCTGTTTGGATTCCCGAATCCCCAGTCTGTTGATATACGGGACGACATTAAGCCTCATCAGGAAGCCAAGCAAGTAATTTTCAGCTCTAGCAAATATATTGCGTCACTTTGCGTTCTATAGCTGAAAATGAATGAAAGCTGACGCTTTATGGCGCAGCACGCCCTTCGGCCTGGCGACGCTCCGCCTCGGGCCATGCCTTAGCGATCGTCTCGCGCATCGCCCGATGCAGCTTGCCGTTGCTTGCGAGGATGTTCCGCGCTTCGAGATTCAGCGTCGAGCCGTCGAGGTTGGTCGCGCGCCCGCCCGCTTCGGTCACAATCAGCGCGCCGGCCGCGACGTCCCACGGGCGGAGCCCGAATTCCCAGAATGCGTCCACTCGTCCGCACGCGACATAACAAAGGTCCAGCGCGGCGGAGCCCGTGCGCCGCACCCCCTGCGTGCGCATCATGAAGGCTTCCCAGAAGGTCAAATAGAAGTTGCGCCGCTCGCGGCGGTCGTAAGCGAAGCCGGTCGCCAGCAGCGCGCCGTCGAGGGACGGCGTCGCGCTCACCCGAATCGGCTTTGCATTGAGCCGCGCGCCACGCCCGCGCGCCGCCACGAACAGCTCGCGCTTGAGCGTGTCGAGGACGACCGCCAGTTCGACTCGTCCGCGGCGCTCGTATGCGATCGAGACGCAGAATTGCGGAAACCCGTGGGCGAAGTTGGTGGTTCCGTCGAGCGGGTCGATAATCCATCGATGCTCGCTCTGCCGCGCGTTCGCGCCGCTCTCCTCGGCGAGAATCGCGTGCCCGGGAAAGGCGCGGCCGAGCGTCCGGATGACCGCCCGTTCGGACTCGTGGTCGGCCTCGGTCACGAGGTCGATCGCATTGCTTTTGCGCACGACTTTTATCCGGTTGAGACGCTGGAGGTGGACGCGGCCGGCCGCGCGCGCGGCGTTGAGCGCAACGCGTTCGAGTCTGCCAGGCTCGGGAGGAAGTTCCGTGCGCATCGCGAGTGCGACGTTATTCGACGCCAGTGGTGTTATCCAGCCTGAGGGCGCGGCGAGCGTGCGCGTGAATCCACAAGACGGCTACTTAAGATCGGCGGCGGCCGCCGGCGCGAGCAGGTGATGAGCGTAGGGCATGATGGTCGCGAACAGATCGACCCGCGAATCGAGCGTCTTGCCAAGTCCGCTCAGCAAGCCCATCACGCGCGTCACCAGCAGCACGTCGGCGGGAACCTCGACGATCGGATTGACTCTCAGCGCGCGCGGCAGCTCTGCGGAGAATTCCTCGATCAACTGTCTGTCGGCATAGGCGCGGCCGCGCCGGATCGTGTTGCCGAGCATCAGGTTGGCGAGCGTTATCAGGGTCGCCGGCGATCCGTCGCGAGTGCGAAACCCGAGTTGCTCGAAGGCGGCGGCAATGCCCGCGTTATCGAAGGTCAGGATGGAAAACGTCAGCCGCACGATGCCGTCGCGAAAGCGCGGCGGGAAATCCTTGGCCAGGCCGAAGTCGAGCAGCACCAGGCGCGGCCCCGGCTGCACCATCACATTGCCCGGATGCGGGTCGGCGTGAAAAAAGCCGTCGCGCAGCACCTGTTCGCAGAACACCTCCATCAGCTTCTGCGCGACCGCCTGCTTGTCGATTCCGGCGCGCTCCAGCGCGGCGACGTCGGTTACCTTTATTCCCTCGACCAGCTCCATCACCAGCACGCGCCGCGTGGACAATTCGCGATAGAGTCGCGGGACCACCACGTCGGCGCGGGCCGCGAGGTTGCGCGCGATGGTCTCGCAGTTGTCGGCTTCGTGCTCGAAATCGAGCTCCATCGGGATGTACTTGAATGCCTCGCGGCTGAGCACCCGGAAGTCGAAATCGCGCTCGAGCCATGCGAGCACGCGCAGGATGACCGCGAGATTCCTGAGATCGGCGCGGACGATGCCCTCAATGCCGGGATACTGCACCTTGACGGCGCATCGGCGCCCGTCGTGCAGGCGCGCGGCATGGACCTGGGCGAGCGACGCCGCGGCGAGTGGTGCCGGGTCGAACTCCGCGAAGACCGCTTCGAGCGGGCGTCCGAGTTCGTTCTCGATGCGCGCGCGAATAGTGGCGAACGGGTGCGGCGGCACGCGGTCGTGCAGGCCGGACAGCGTGTTTACCCAGGCGTCGGGCAGGACGTCGGCGCGGGTGGCGATGAACTGGCAGGCCTTGATGAGCATCCCCTGCATCCGCACCGCCGAGCGATAGAGGGCGCGCGCGGCGCGGGCGTCCTGGCGCCGGTAGCGCTCCTCCTTGCGCTTGTCGCCGGCGATCCGCGCCCACAGTTGAATCGACTTGTAGCCGGCGTAGATTCTTGCGGCGACCCACGCGACGCTGGCGAAGCGCCAGGCGCGCACGAGCCGTCCGGGCTCGGGCTCCGCCGCGTCAGCCGGCCGTTCCGTTGCGGCCGTGGGTGTAGGTATTAGCATCCTCTCGGCGTAAACTGGTCGATTCACGCGGCTCTGCCGGACGGCCGGTTTGCTCCCGCGACGCGCGGGCGTTCCACGATGCAGATGCAAGTTTAAAGCATGCAGGCCAGGCAGAGAACCGTTGGTGGCATCGAGCGGGCGTCATGAAACCAGGCGAAGCGAACGGCGCGGTCGTGCGCGACATCACGCGGCGTTACTACGCGATGTGGTGGGGGTACGCGTTCGCCGGCGGCTTTTTATACGGCGTTTATCCGCTGTTCCTGCGCTCGCGCGGGCTTGACCAGTTCGAGATCAACAGCGTACTCGCGTGCTACTTCGTCGTGATGTTCCTGACCGACGTGCCGACCGGCGCGTTTGCCGACGCGATGGGCCGCCGGCGTTCGTTTGTGCTGGGCTGCGTGACGCGGGTCGGCGCGTTCACGCTCTACTTCTTCGCCCATCATTTCCTGGCCTTTGTCGCCGCCGAGTGTATCGACGGGATTGGCACGACGCTCTGCAATGGCGCGATCGACGCCTGGGGAGTTGACGCGCTGGATGCGGCCGGCTTCGCCGGAATCAAGGACCGGCTTTTCTCGCGCATCTCGCAGCTGACCAACTTCGGTTTCATGGCGGCGGCGATAATCGGCGCCTATGTCGCCGACTTCAATATCGCGTTGCCGTGGATGCTGGGCGCGGCCGGCTACTCGATGGCCGCGATAGCCGCGGCCTACCTGATGCGCGAGGACCATCGCGAAGATACGGGCGCGCTGCGGATCAGGCTTGGCGGCCTCTTCGGGCAGGTGGCAGCGCGCGTCGCCACCGGACTTCGCCAGGGCTTCAGCAATCGCATCGTGCTGATGCTCAGCAGCGCGAGCGCGCTTACCTTCGCGGCGTGGGCGCCGTACTGGCTGGAGTGGCCGCAGCTTTTCAACGACCGCTACGGCGTCGGCATCTGGATCGTCGGATGGCTTTACTGCCTCTTTACGGTCGCGCGGATGATCGGCGCAGAGGCGGTGGTGCGCATCGGGATCGAGGCGCGGGACCGCGGGGCGTGGATGGCCGCAGCGACGTTCGGCGCGAGCCTGCTGTTGTTCGCGGGCGGCGCGGCGGCCCATCGGCCGACCGCCGCACTCATCTCGCTCTTCGCGATGAACCTCGCCGCGGGCGCGATGCAGCCGCTTACGCAGAGCTGGTTCAACGAGCATATCGAGGCCGAGGACCGCGCGACGCTGCTCAGCTTCAACGGCACGTTTTCGACCATGGGCGGGTCGCTCGGATTGCTCGCGGTCGGCCGCGTCGCGGACGCTTTCGGTATTCCCGCGGCGTGGGAGATGGGCGCGCTGATCCTGCTTGCCGCGGCGCCGTGCTACTGGGCGATTCGCCACGTGCGCGCGCCGCTTCAAGCCGCACCCGCGGTTTCCTAGTCAGTATGGAACGACCGGCTCCGATTCGCAGATATCGTAGGTTACGCTGCGAGTTGGAGAAAGGTAGCGCAGGGCTACAAACGAAAGGAGCCGGTCGATGGAGAATAATATCCGATTCGTGGGGTTTGATGTCCA
>DATJXN010000079.1 GCA_035500095.1 Candidatus Binataceae bacterium | reverse complement strand
TCCGCGGAGATCTTGAGACGCCCCGAAGCGATCAACTGCTGTACGAGGTCGGCGGCATGGATGACCTCGTACGCACCACCGAATTGCGGAAACTCGTTCTTGATCGTGTTGAAGCAGTGGGGACAGTTCACGATGATCTTGCGGACTTTGTGATTGTTCAGGGTTTCGATCAGCGTCTGCGCCATCGACTGGTACAGGTACTCGTTTCCGAGCCGCCGCGCCGTTTCGCCATTGCAGAGTTCCTCACGCGCGAGGCAGGCAAAATCCACTCCTGCTTTCTGCAGGACGCGGACGAAGGCCTGCGTCGTCTTCTTGTTGCGATCGTCGTAGGAGCCGGCGCAGCCGACGTAGTAAAGGAACTGAGCGTCGGGCTTGTCGGCGAGGGTCGGAACGTTCATCCGTTCGGCCCACTCGAACCGCAGCTCGGAATCGATTCCCCACGGATTGGATTGCGTCTCCATGTTCTTGAAGGTGCGGGTAAGCTCCTTGGGGAAGCGAGCCTCCTCCTGCACCAGATGACGGCGCATGTCGACAATCTTGTCGACGTACTCGATCAACGGGGGACAGGCCTCCTCACAGGCTCGGCAGGTATTACACGCCCATAGCGTCTCGTCGCGGATGACGGAACCGACAATGTTTTCTCCGACCTCCGAGGGTTCCGTGCCGTCTCCTTTGATCGGGTGGCCCCTCTTTTGAATCATCTCGTCCTGATGCTGATAAAGGTAGTCCCGCAGATCGAGCAGCAGTTGACGCGGGGCCAGGGGCTTGTTGGTTGCCGTGGCGGGGCAATTGGAGGAGCAGCGGCCGCATTCCGTGCAACTGAACATGTCGAGCACCTGCTTCCAGGTGAACTGATCGATGTGCGAGGTGCCGAAGCGGGAATCATTTTCGAGATCCTGTTTCGAGAGCTGCCCCTTGGGCTCGAGTTTCGAGAAAAAGATGTTCGGGATTGCAGTGATAATGTGGAAGTGTTTCGAGGGCGGCAGGAAGTTCAAAAAGACGAGAACGATGAGGTTGTGCACCCACCAGGCTACGTTGCTCGCCTGGGCGGCGAAGCTCGTGCCCAGCAGCTTCGCCATGCCGCCACCCACCAGGGTTGAGAACGGTTCCCATCCCGCCCCCCGAACGATCTCCATGTCGTTGGGGTGAGAAACGATTCGCCCGCCGTCATACACCAGGCCGGTCACCATGATCGCCCCGATGAAAAGCAGGATCAAATAGGCCTCCCAGTGGGATTTACCGCGCAGGCGGCTCTCGGGCGGAAGAAACCCGTAAAGCCGAGGCGCGTGCGTGATCCCCCATCGCACCAGCCCCACCCCAACCGCAATCAGCACGGCCACCTCCATGAAGTCGCGGAGCAGCAAATAGGGGCCGCCCAGGAGATTCAGGCTGAAACCGGGGAGGACGAACGAATCGGAGTAGGCACGGCCGAACATCGTGATGATCTGGATCCCGAGGACGAAAAAGCCCCAAAAGATGAAAAAGTGCATCCACCCGGCGGAGCGCTCGGCTCCTGGATTGCTGCGTACGAATTTCCTCTGGCCAAAGGCATAGACGAATACGGCGCGAACGCGTTCGGAAATGCGATCGAAGCGGGACACGGCGACAGCGCTCTGCAATAGCTGAAAGCGGCGCCAGAGCTGGTAGAAAAAAACTCCCACGGCAACCAAGATGCAAAGAGTGAAGATAATCCCCGTCATCATAGAACCTCCGTCATGCCCGCCAGGTATCGGCGCCCGGCGCATCCCCTAGAATCTTAAATCACCCCCAGCGCGCCAAATTCAATCCGCGCGCGGTTTGACCATTCGCGCGCGCCGCGCTTACGATTTCCGCGCTATGACCTCGCACAATGAAATCTGCCGCATGGACGCCGTTACCCTGGCCGCGCACATCCGGGCCAAGCGGGTCTCGCCGCTGGAAGTCATCGACGCAGTGCTCGCCCGGATGGAACGCCTGGAGCCGCATCTGCACGCCTTCTGCACGCCGACGCCCGAGCTTGCGCGGACCGAAGCAAGGCGCATCGAAGCCGAAATCATGGCCGGGCGGCCGAGCGGTCCGCTAGCCGGCGTTCCACTGAGCCACAAGGACCTCATCCTCACCAAAGGGGTGCGCACGGCCTCGGGCTCGCTCGCGTACAAGGACTTCGTGCCCGACGAGGACGACATCGTGGTCGAGCGCCTGCGCGCGGCCGGCGCGATCATGATCGGCAAGACCAATGTTCCGGAATTCGGCTACAGCCCAACCGGCCACAATCCTGCGTTCGAAACGACGCGCAATCCGTGGAACCTCGCGCTCACTCCGGGCGGATCTAGCGCAGGCGCGGCGGCCGCGGTGGCGGCTGGTGTCGGTCCGCTAGCGACCGGCAGCGACGGCGGCGGCTCGGTGCGGATCCCGGCGTCGTTCTGCGGACTCTACGGGCTGAAAGCGTCGATGGGCCGGATTCCGCTCTATCCGGGCGCGCGCGACGAGCGTTTTCCGGGTGTTTCGGGATGGGAATCGCTCGAGCATATCGGGCCGATCACGCGCACCGTCGCCGACGCGGCGCTGATGATGTCGGTCGCGGCCGGACCCGACATGCGCGATCGCCACAGTCTGCCGCGCGCGGATTTCGACTGGATCGAGTGCATGCGCGGAGAGCTGCGCGGCACGCGCGTCGCCTACAGCGCCGATTGGGGCTACGCGGCGGTCGATCCCGAGGTGCGGCGCATCGTGGCGCGCGCCGTCAGCGTTTTCGAGCGCGATCTGGGATGCGTGGTCGAGGAAGCAAACCC
This sequence comes from Candidatus Binataceae bacterium, assembly GCA_035500095.1. NCBI lineage: Bacteria > Candidatus Binatota > Binatia (SeqCode) > Binatales (SeqCode) > Binataceae (SeqCode) > Binataceae bacterium (SeqCode). The sequence goes on along the minus strand of DATJXN010000079.1, from coordinate 20,309 downwards.
CGGATGGGCCGATCCGCTGAGCGCCTTCTTTGCGATCATGATGGCCGAGAGCGACCTTAGGGGGATGCGCGAGATGGCGCGCAAGGTTCCGATGTCAGGCCATCTGGTGGATGCGCTGATGCGGCCATGGACGGCCGAGGATTTCACCGACGCCAACATGACGCGCAAGTCCGTGGCGCGCACGATGGCGCGGTTCATGGCGCGCTACGATCTGTTGCTGACGCCGACGCTGGCCGTGCCGCCGTTTGCGATTCATATGCAGGGGCCGGAAAAGATCGAGGGCCGTTACGTGCGTCCTGCCGAGTTCCTGGCCTTCACCTTCCCGATCAATTTGACCGGACAGCCGGCCGCGAGCGTGCCCGCGGGATGGACCGCAGACGGTCTGCCGGTGGGCTTGCAAATCGTCGGACGCCATCTGGACGATCCAATGGTGCTGCGAGCGTCGGCGGCATTCGAAGCCGCATCGCCGTGGCACGACAAACGGCCGCCGCTGCTGGATGAACTGGCTTTGTGATGGATGGCGCTCGTCGCCGCGACGGCGGCGGAGAGTCCTCCTCGCGGCGCCGGGTGCGATGCGGTAGACGATCGCCCGCTGCTACGAGTGCTTGACCTTTTTCAGCGCCTCGACCATCTCCGGCACCGCCTTGAACAGGTCCGCGACCAGGCCGTAGTCGGCGACATTGAAGATCGGCGCTTCTTCGTCCTTGTTGATCGCGACGATGGTCTTGGAGTCTTTCATCCCGGCCAGATGCTGGATCGCGCCGGAGATTCCGACCGCGACATATAGCTCGGGCGCGACCACCTTGCCGGTCTGTCCAACCTGCAGATCGTTGGGCACGAAGCCGGCGTCCACCGCGGCGCGGCTCGCGCCCATCGCGGCTCCCATCTCGTCAACGAGCGGCTCGAGCACAGTCTTGAAGTTCTCGCCCGATTTGAGACCGCGCCCGCCGGAGACCACAATTCGCGCCTCGCTAAGCTGCGGACGGTCGCTCTTGATTTCGTTGAAGCCGACGAACTGCATCTTGAGCCCCGCCGAATCGAGTTCGGGCGCGGCCTTTTCGACCGGAGCGGCGGAATCCCCCGGCTTGGCCGAATCGAAGGCGGTCGCGCGCACGCTCACGACCTTGACCGGAGCGTCCATCTCGACCGTCGCCAGTGCGTTGCCGGCATACATCGGGCGCACCAGCGTGCCGTCGTCGCCAATCGAAACGATCTCGGAGGCCATCGAGGCGTTAAGACGTGCCGCCACGCGCGGCATCAGGTCCTTGCCCGTCGCGGTCGCGGTCGCAAGGATGTATTCGACGCCAAGACCTTTCGCGAGCGCGGTCAGCGCCTGCGCGTAAAGATCGGCAAGGTAATGGGCAAGCTTCGGATCGTCGAGCGCGACGACCTTGCTCACCCCGTACTTCGCGAGCTCGGCGGCCGGAGCGTCGATCTTCTCGCCGACTATCGCGGCGATACATCTGCCGCCGCCGCGTTTCTTCGCCAGCTCGATTCCGGCGTTGACCGCGACCAGCGTCGTCTTGGGAAAATGTCCCCCCTGGTGTTCGGCAAAGACCAGTACGTCACCCATCTTGAATCACTCCAAGAGCGCCCGTCAGGCAACGGGCGCGCAAACGATGCAAAAAAGTAATCCCACGGTTGGATACGCGGCGCCCCGGCGCGCGCGCGTCAAATCACCTTGGCCTCGCTGTGCAGCACGCTCACCAACTCTTCGACCGAGCCGACCTTGCGTCCGGCCTCGCGCTTGGGCGGCGCGGCGAGCTTTTTTATCTTGAGCTTGGGTGCGAGATCGACGCCGAGGCTGTCAACCGGGATTTCCTTCAGTTCTTTCTTACGCGCCTTCATGATCCCGGGCAACGAGGCGTAGCGCGGTTCATTGAGCCTCAGATCGGTGGTGATGACGGCGGGCAGGTCGAACGCGATGGTTTCGAGGCCGCCGTCAACCTCGCGCACCACGGTGCATTTGGTTCCCGCGATCTCAACCTTGGAAGCAAAGGTCGCCTGCGGCCATCCGAGCATCTCGGCCAGCATCTGGCCGACCTGATTGGAGTCGTCGTCGATCGCCTGCTTGCCGAGGATTACGAGGTCGGGCTTCTCGTCGCCGGCGATCTTCGCCATCACGCGCGCGATCGCGAGGCTGTCGAGCGGCTGGTCGGCGCGCACCAGGATCGCGCGGTCGGCGCCCATCGCGAGCCCCGTGCGCAGCTGCTCCTGCCAGGTCTGCTGCCCGATCGACATCAGGACGACTTCGCCGCCGCCCTGTTTTTCCTTGATCCTCAACGCCTCTTCGATCGCGATTTCGTCGAAGGGATTGATCACCCATTTCACATTGTCGGTCGCGATTCCGGACCCGTCGGGCAGGATGCGAATGGTCGTGGCGGGGTCGGGGACGCGTTTTACGGAAGCCAGAATCTTCACGGCAGTCTCACTCCGGTGTCTTCAGATCTCAACAATAGAATATCCCAATTTGGCGGCTCGACAGGAGCCTTCCAGGAGCTGACGGGAGCCACGCAGGGCGGCAAAGAAAGTAACAATGGCTCACGAGGCGGTCAAACAGCGTTAGCCGCCGTGCCGGGCTTGCCGCTATTCGTTGTAGCCGAGTCGGTGCGACAGTTCGCGGCCTGCTTCCAGCACGAGCGGCGCGATCTCGGTGTTGATGCGCTCGATCCCGATGCGGTAGGCGGGACCGGCAACGGCGAGCGATCCGACGACGCTGCGGGTGTAGTCGCGAATCGGCACGGCGACCGACGACACGTCCTCGAAATACTCGCAGGTCTCCATCCCGAAACCGTCGCGGACCACCGTGTCGAGCTGCTCGAAGAGCATCGCGCGGTCCACGATCGTGCGGTCGGTAAAGCGCGGGAGCTCTTCCGGCAGGTCGGCGCGCAACTGCTGCTCGAGGTCGAAGGCCAGGTAAACCTTGCCGACGGCGGTGCAGTGGAGCGGCAATGGCTGTCCCAGCGGCGGCGTGATCTTGACCACGCGGTCCACCGGCTCGGCGGATTCCAGCGGCACCACCCCCTCGCGCCGCAGGATCGCGACGAAAGTGCTTTCGCGACATCGATGGGCGACGTCGGAGAGGATCGGACGCGCTTGCCGCACCAGCCCGAGGTGGTCAATATAGCGGCGTCCCAGGTGCAGGCACTTGATTCCGAGACGGTAATTTTCGGTTGCGCGGTTTTGTTCGATATAGCCGCGCGCCTCGAGGGTCGCGAGCAAACGAAAGACGTTGTTCTTGTGCAGCTTCAAGCGCTTGGAAAGTTCCGTGACGCCGAGTTCGTCGACCTCGCCGAAGAATTGTTCCAGCACGTCGAGCGCGTGAGCAACGGACTGGATGACGTAGTTGGTTTTGTTGCGCCTGACCATGGCGAACTCTCCTCGAACGCCGCCGTGACCGAGCAACGAATCGAGCGCTTTTGGAAAAACGTTTTACTTTAAGCGTCAGGCTCCATTTATGTCAACGCGAAACCGCGGTCTCGGCGTGGATTCGTTAAACCATTGTTTTTATTAATAAATTGCGACGGCTCCGGTCGTTTCGCCGCTCGCCGATTACTTCGCCATGCCAAACGATCTCCGACCCGAGTTTTTTCGCCGCCTCGACGATTCCGACGATGAGTCCTTCTATCTGATTCCACGCCTCGTCGTGCATATCGACGATGCGGCAATCAAAAAGGTCGGCGACATCTATCGCGAGCATCTTCCCCGCGGCGGCGCGATTCTCGACCTGATGAGCAGCTGGCGATCGCATCTGCCGCCCGAATTAAAGCCGTCGCGCGTGGTCGGACTTGGACTAAATCGGCCCGAAATGGCGGACAATCCCGCACTCACCGAAATCGTCACCCACAATCTCAATCGCTTGCCGCAAATGCCGTTTGAAGATGCGTCTTTCGACGGCGCGGTCATGACCGTCTCGGTCCAGTATCTCGTCCATCCGCTCGAGGTCTTCGCCGAGGTCGGACGCGTACTGCGGCCGGCGGCGCCCTTCATCGTGACGTTTTCGAACCGGATGTTTCCGACCAAGGCGGTAGCGATCTGGACCAATGCGAGCGAGCAGCAGCGGGTCGATCTTGTGGGCTACTACTTTACCCGCAGCGCTGCCTTCGCGAAGATAGAAGCTATCGATCGGAGCTCGGGCGAGACCGATCCGATCTGGGCCGTCCTCGGCTATCGCAAGGAACAGCGGTGATAAGCAATCGTGGTATGCGCCACCTGGCGCTGCGGGTGCACGACGTCGCGCGCGCGGCCGAATTCTATCAGCGCGTGTTCGGCATGCGTGTGGTATGGCAGCCGGATTCCGACAACGCCTACCTTAGTTCGGGATGCGACAATCTCGCGCTCCATCGCGGCCTTCCCGGCGACCCCGACTCAGGAGCGCTCGACCATCTCGGCTTCATCGTGGCAAGCACCGCCGACGTCGAGGCGGGATGGCGCTGGGCGCAGGCCGAACGCCTGGACGTGGTTCATCCTCTGCGGCGGCATCGCGATGGTTCGGTATCGTTCTATATTCGCGACCCCGACGGGAACGTTATACAGCTGCTGTACGAACCCAAGATCAGCCCGCTCGAGATCAGTTTGCGCAAGGCCTGAGCCCGCCGCGCGCCAAGGAGATCAGCCATGCTCAAGAACTGCGCGACGGCCAAGGATACGCTCGCCTACGCGCAGCGCCATCCGGAGCTGCAGGGAAATTTCCGCCCGATGCTGGGAGGGCTGAGCGTCTCTTCGGTCGGGATAGGCACTTACCTGGGCGAACCGGACGCCGAGACCGACCAGGCCTACGCAAAGTCGCTGCGCCGCGCGCTCCTCGGCGGAATCAATCTGATCGACACCGCCGTCAACTACCGCTTCCAGCGCGCCGAGCGCACGATCGGCAAGGTGCTGGCGGAATTGGTCGCCGCCGGCGAGTTGCGCCGCGAAGAAATCGTGGTGGCGACCAAGGGCGGTTACGTGACGTTCGACGGTACGATGCCGCCCAATCCGCGGGCATGGTTCGAGGAGAAGTTCGTGAGCAGCGGGCTCGTCGGGCCGGGCGACCTGGTCGAGGGCTCCCACTGCATGACGCCACGCTACCTGGGCGCGATGCTTGAGATGAGCCGCGCCAACCTCGGCCTCGACACGATCGACATTTATTACATCCACAACCCGGAGACCCAGCTCGCCAGTATCGCGCGGCCGGAGTTTCTCGCCCGGATGCGCCGCGCGTTCGAGTTCCTCGAGCAGCAAGTCGCCGACGGCAAAATCGGCGTCTATGGCACGGCAACCTGGAGCGGATACCGGCTCGGCCCCGAGGAGCCGCAGTATCTGCAGCTGGAAGAGCTAGTGAAGATCGCGTTCGAAATCGCCGGCCGCGACCATCACTTCCGCGCGATCCAGCTCCCGTTCAACCTGGCGATGCCGGAGGCGTTGACGCTCGCCAACCAGCAGCTCCCTGACCGGCGCGGCACGGCGTTGCGCGCCGCGGTGGGCTTCGGCATCGCGGTTTGCGCCAGCGCGTCGCTGCTGCAGGGACGGCTCGCGCGCGGATTGCCGCCGGCGATGGCGCAGGCGTTCGAGGGATTCGTCACCGACGCGCAGCGCGCGCTGCAATTCGTGCGCTCGGCGCCCGGTATCAACGTGGCGCTGGTGGGAATGAGGTCGGAAGAACACGTGCAGGAGGTTCTGCAGGCGATGCATCATCCCCCGGCTTCGATCGAGGCCTTCTCGAGGCTTTTCACGCCCAACAAGAGCGCCTAGCTTCCTCGGCCTGCGCAGCCCGGCTCCAGTACGCTCGGCGACTCTCAACGCCAGGAGCCCTGCACGCTTTTATCGTCGGACCGGCTGCTGGGAGCGGCATTATTGTTTAGTCTATAAGAGGCGGATGTTATAGAGGCAGCCGGATCGGAGCTTGCGTGCTGAAAAAGAGGAAATTGCTCTCTGCCGCCGCGATCGTCGCCGCGGCTTTGCTACGGCTCGCGCTCCCCGGCGCAGACGCCGACCGCGCCGCCGCCGCCACGTCACCGGCCGGAAATATCGCCCAGGACAGCGACCTCCTGATCTACGACCCCACGGGCACCACGCAGCTTGGGCGGGCGCACTACGTCGTTACGCAGCGCGGCAACATGGTGACGATAGAAGGGCGCAACGACTTCAACGACGGCGAGCGTGACATCGAGCACGACACGCTGAGAAGCGATGGCGGCGAGCTTCCGCGGATGCTCACCTACGAGCATGACTATTTCGACACACATGGCGCTCCCCAAATAACCGCGAGCGCCGACATGGTCGCCGGCAAGAGCAGTTGCGCGAAATATGATAACGGCAAAGGCACGATCGAAACCGCCGTCCTGGAGTATCCTCCGGACACTTACGCCGGGGCGGGCGTGCTGGTGCCGATCGCGGATCAGCTTCGCCGCGGCGCCACCGACCTCGATATTCATGTCTTCGATTGCGCAGCTGGTCCGCGCATCCTGACGCTGCACGCCGACCTCGCGCGCGATCAATGGATATTCCTTCCGCACGAAGGCGAACTGGCCAAGGCCGATGCGCATCCGGTCTTCGGATGGTTCAACGTATTTCTGAAGCCGTTCGTGCCGAAAATCCGCATGTGGTTCGATCCGCTGCGGGACTACGCGTTCGTCGGCGGGACGCTTTCGCGCTACTACCGCGGTCCCGAGATTCTGCTGGTGAGTGCGAGACCCAAGGCCCCGCCCGCCTTCGAGCTGCCTAAAGGGCCAGCGTTTGTGGCGCCTCATGACTCCGCGGCGCCCGTACCGTCTCCTTCAGCAATGACATCGCCGCCGACAAATGCGCCGCAGCATGCGGGCGCAGCTCGGGAGGAAACTCCGGACGCTCGCTAACCGGGAGCAGCGACGATCGCGGGCGTTAATGAGAATGAGTTGGAGGCGAGCTTCGCGGCCTAGGACTGACTAGCGTCTTCGAGGCCGTAGTGCCGGACGCGGGAGCGCTGCGGCTTTTCGTACTGAAAGGTCGTCTGGCACTGAGCGCAAACGCCCTGATGCTTGGGGTTGCCGGATCGGCGCGTCAGTTTGACGTAGTGGACCGTTCCATCACTGCAGAGATGGCCGGCGACGGGAAAATCGTACACGGTACGAATGTCAGTTGCATCCATTTCTTGCCCTAGCGCTCCCTCATTCAGAATTTTCTCCTTCGACGCGATGGCCAGACAGCGGCCCGCACACGCCGGACCTTCCAAGATAGTGAAATCCTTCCGTCGATCAATCTATTTGACGCCTCGCCGTCAAAATTTCTTCGAAAATTTTTACTCTCCGGCAGCTGCGAAGCCGGGAGGCGATGCGCGATGCTTCCCGGCGTCCGTTAGCGGGGGCGCGGCACCGCGCCCGCCGTGTGCTACGCTCGCCTGCGGAATGAAAGGCACCGCTATCAGCAAGCTGCTCGTTGCCAACCGTGGCGAAATAGCGCTCAGGATAATTCGAAGCGCGCGCCTGCTCGGAATCGCCACCGTCGCGGTCTACTCGGAGGCCGACGCCGGCGCCGCGCATGTCGCCGCCGCCGACGAGGCGCGCCTCATCGGTCCGCCCGAGGCGAGCGCGAGCTATCTCAACATCGCCGCGATCATCGAGGCTGCGAGCACGACCGGCGCCGACGCGATTCATCCCGGCTATGGCTTTCTTTCCGAGCGGCCCGAATTCGCCCGTGCCGTCGGCGAGGCCGGGATGCTCTTCGTCGGACCGCCGGCGGAAGTGATGGCGGCGCTCGGCGACAAGGTCGCCGCACGACGCCTGGCCGCGGAGGCCGGAGTTCCAGTGGTGCCGGGGCTCGACACTATCGACGACCGCGCTGCCGCCGAGTTCGCCGCGCGCGTCGGGTTTCCCCTGATGGTCAAGGCGGCGGCGGGCGGCGGCGGCCGCGGGATGCGCATGGTCGAGACGCAAGCGGGTCTCACCGAGGCGCTCGCCGCGGCGTCGCGCGAAGCCAAGGCCGCTTTCGGCGACGGCCGCGTGTTTCTCGAAAAATATCTGGCTCGTCCGCGCCACGTCGAAGTGCAGGTCCTTGCCGACAACCACGGCGGCGTCGTTGCGCTCGGCGAACGCGACTGCTCAATCCAGCGGCGACATCAGAAAATCATCGAGGAGTCGCCGGCGCCCCGGCTGGACGACGCCCTGCGGGCCCGGATGTTCGAGGCGGCGCTCAGGGTTGCGCGCGTCGCCGGCTACCGCAACGCGGGGACGATGGAGTTCCTGGTCGATGGCAGCGAATTCTACTTCCTCGAGGCCAATACGCGCCTGCAGGTCGAGCATCCGGTGACAGAGATGCGATTCGGATGCGACCTGGTCGCCGAGCAGCTTCGCGTCGCAATGGGCGGGCGCGTGAGCGAACCGGCGGCGCCGCGCGGTGCGGCGATCGAGTGCCGCATCTATGCCGAGGACGCCGAGCATAGCTTCCGCCCGGCCACCGGCGAGGTGCTCTACCTGAATCTCCCCGGCGGACCGGGGGTGCGCGTCGATACGCATCTGGCCGCCGGCTTAAGCGTCACTGCGTTTTACGACGGCATGCTGGGAAAGCTGATTTGCTGGGGCGCCGATCGCGAGCAGGCGCGCGGCCGGATGGCGGCGGCGCTCGGCGAATTCTCGCTCCTCGGCATCACCAACACGGCGGCGTTCCTGCGCGACGTCGTCGCCAGCGCGGCGTTTCGGGACGCGCGGCTCTCCACGCGATTCGTGGAAGAGTTCTTTCCGCGATGGAGCCCGAGCGCCGACGCGCAGGAAGGTTTGCTGGTCGCAGCCGCGATGGCGGCTGCGGGCGCTCTCGGCGCGCCGCGCTCGGCGGCCTCGGGAAGGTCCGCGGTGCCTGGCGCGGCACCTGACGGCGCGCATCCGGGACATGGAGGGCGGACACCCTGGACGGAACTCGCCGGTTTCGAGCCGTGGCGACGAGGTGGACGATAAGATGAAGCTCCGGCGCCAGGGCGATAAGCGCGAATTCGAGGTCGAACTGCTCGCGCGCGACAGACCGGCCGATGCGCCTGCGGGCGCGGCGCGCACAATCAGCATCAGTATCGATGGGCGCGAGGTCGCGGCGAGTATAGCGCCGATGCCCGACGGCAGTGCGATGGTGGAATTGGGCGGCCGGCGCATCCGCGTCGCGGGCGCGCGGCTGCGGGCTTCGATCGCGGCGGCCGCGGGACCGTTCGCGGCCGAGTTCGTGATCGTCGAAGGGCGCGCGACGAGCCGCGCGGGCGGACTCGCAGCGCCGGAAGTGGACGCGCCGATGCCGTGCAAGGTACTGAAGGTGCTCGTCGCCGAGGGACAGCCGGTCGAACACGGCGACCCGCTGATCGTGCTCGAGGCGATGAAGATGGAAACGACGCTATACGCCGAAAGCCCGGCGATCGTGGCGAAGGTCTGCGTTGCGCCGGGACAGATGGTCGATCACGGCGCGCGGCTCATCGAACTCAGTCCGGCGGCGATACCGGCCAGACCGCCCGAATCTCCGCCTCGAGACGACTGAGCCACTGGTCGAAGTCGATGGCGCTATCGACCACGATTTCGAGCCGGTCCGGGCCGAGCTTGCGCACGCGGCCGGGATGCTCGGTGCGCAGCGGAATGACCAGCGCTTCGCGAGAGATTCCGAGCGCGTCGGTCACGACGAAAATGCGCTCGATCTCGGCCAGTCCAATCGCTTTGAGCAAGGTGCCTCCTCGGCTTCTCGCGGACCCCTCTTTACATACGGCGCGGCTCGCCTAAGCTCAACTCTTAAGGCGGGGCCAGGGTCCCGCGCGGAGGCACGCTGTGTTCGGCACGATCAAGAAGGTGATCAAGGACAAGGGCTTCGGATTTATCACCCCCGACGACGGCACCGATGAAGTCTTCTTTCATCGTTCGCGGCTTTCGCCCAAGGTCTATTTCGAAGACCTGCGCGAGGGCGACCAGGTGCAGTTCGACGTGCGCCCCGGGGACAAGGGACCACAGGCGTTCAACCTGCGCCTGCGTTAGCCGATCCTTTTTAGCGCATCCTTTTGGCGGATCCTCGCGACGGCGCGGGCCGGTGATATACTTTTCCCGTGGGCGCAAGGGAGCATCATCACCATGGCCGCAAGAGCCTCAAGGTGGGCGTGTTGACCGCGAGCGATTCGCGAAGCGCCGAGACTGACGAGAGCGGCCATCTCATCCGTGACCTTCTGACCGCGGCCGGCCACCGGATCGAATACTACGAGGTCCTGCCCGACGACCCCGCGTGCATCCGCAACGCCGTGCTCGATCATCTGCCGGTTCTCGATGCGATTATCGTCAATGGCGGGACCGGGATCGCGGCGCGCGACTCGACGATCGAGGCGGTGCGCGCGCTGCTCGACAAGGAACTCGAGGGGTTCGGCGAATTGTTCCGCTTTCTTTCCTACCCGGAGATCGGCTCGGCGGCCTTCTTGAGCCGCGCGACGGCGGGAATCGCCGCCGGCAAAATCGTGGCCTCGCTACCGGGCTCGCCCGAAGGTTGCCGGCTCGCGATGGAGAAGCTGCTGATCCCCGAACTCGGCCACATGGCGCACCTGCTCAAGCTCTGAGGCCTCAATTGATCGTAAAATGAACCGCCGATGAACCGGATCACGATAAAATTGTTCGCGACGCTCCGCGAGCGCGCAGGCGCCGCCGAGCTAAGCCGCGAGTTTCCCGATGGCGCAACCGTCGCGCAGATGTGGCAGCGCCTCGCCGAGGAATTCCCGGGTCTTAAGGGTCATCGCGACTCCGTCGGCTTCGCCGTCAATCAGGAATACGTGCCCGACGACTATCGGCCGCGCCCCGGCGATGAAGTCGCGTTTATCCCCCCGGTGAGCGGCGGCGCCGTTCCGGTTCGCGATCCTGAATGGGTCGGGCCAATCGCGATCGGCCGCGCGCCCATAGACGTCGCCGCGCTGGAGCGCGCCGTGGCCGACCCTCATGCCGGCGCTGTCGTAACCTTTGCCGGGACCACGCGTGCCGACAACGCCGGACGCAACGTGATCCGGCTCGAGTACGAGGCCTACGAGCCGATGGCGCTCAGCGAGATGCGCCGGCTCGCGCGCGAGGCGGGCGAGCGATGGCAAATCGTGCGGATCGCGATAAGCCATCGCATCGGCCCGGTCGATATCGGCGAAACGTCGGTCGCAATCGCGGTCTCGGCGGCGCATCGCGCGGAGGCCTTCGAGGCCTGCCGCTTCGCGATCGACCGGCTCAAAGAGGTCGTGCCGATCTGGAAGAAGGAATACTTCGAAGGCGGCGAAGTATGGATCGGCTGCCAGACCTCTCATCCGCCGGCCCCCGGCCACGCGCATTCGCATTAACGGCCACGCGCCGGCGATTCGGCCGCAATGCGCGAATGATATAGATTCGATGGATGCCGCAAGTACGATGGCTCGCCGAGTAGTGTGTTGACCGATCGGCCAGCATCGGTTAATCAGGAGCCCTGATGTCGTTTAGTCAACATCATGTCGAGAAGATAATTCTGGCCGAACCGCGCGGCTTTTGCGCTGGCGTCGACCGCGCGGTCGAGGCCGTACGCGGAGCGCTGCGCAAGTACGGCCGTCCGCTCTACGTGCGCCATCAGATCGTGCACAATCGCTTCGTGCTCGAAGCGCTGGTGGAAGAGGGCGCGATTTTCGTCGAAGACCTGGCCGAAGTACCCAAGGGCCAGCGCGTGATCTTCAGCGCTCACGGCGTGGCGCCGAGCGAATGGGATCGCGCGCGCGATCGGAGGCTTCGCGTGATCGACGCCACCTGCCCGCTGGTCACCAAGGTCCATCTCGAGGTCGAGCGCTACGCGCGCGAGAACCGCACTGTGATCCTGGTCGGCCACGCCGGTCACGAAGAGGTCAAGGGAACGCTCGGCGTCGCGCCCGGCCGGGTTCTGCTGGTCGGCAGCGTGCAGGAGGCGGCGGCGGTCGAAGTTCCCGATCCGGAGCGGGTGGCCGCGGTAACGCAGACCACGCTCAGCGTGGACGACACGCGCGAAATCATGGAGACGCTCAAGCGCCGTTTTCCGGCGATCGTCGCGCCCAAAACCGACGACATCTGCTATGCGACCCAGAACCGGCAGAACGCGGTCAAGGAACTGGTCGGGCAAAGCGACGCGATCCTGGTCGTCGGCTCGAGGCAGAGCTCCAACGCCAATCGCCTGGTCGAGGTCGCGCGGATGCGCGGTGCGCGCGCCTTCCTGGTCGATTCGTTGGCCGACGTGCGCGATGACATGCTCGACGGCGTGCGCGCGCTCGGCGTCACGGCCAGCGCCTCCTCGCCCGAGTGGCTGGTCGAACAGATAATCGACGCGTTTGCGAGCAACGGAGCCTCAGTGGAGTTGTTGAGCGTGGCCAAGGAGCGCGTGCATTTTCCGCTCCCGATGCCGGCCGATTAGCGCGGTTGCCGGGGACGGCGGCCGATGAGGCGGGGCGGCGGCTATATCGCGATCGAAGGACCGATCGGCGTCGGCAAGACCAGCCTCGCCCAGGCGCTCGGGCTGAGGCTCGGCGCGCGCATCGTGCTCGAGGACACCGACAGCAATCCCTTCATCGCCCGCTTCTACCAGGATCCCGAAAAATACGCCTTCCCGGTCCAGCTCTACTTCCTGCTGACGCGCTACAACCAGCAGCGTCAGCTCGCGCAACAGGACCTTTTCGCGCAGGCGACCGTCACCGACTACCTGCTCGCCAAGGATCGCATCTTCGCCCGGCTCAACCTCGACCCCGACGAACTGGTGCTTTACGAGGGCGTCTATCGCCTGCTCGACGGACAGCTCGCCAAGCCCGACCTGGTGGTTTACCTGCGCGCCCGCGTCGAGGTCCTGGCCGAGCGGCTGCGCAAGCGCAACCGCGCCTTCGAGCGTCATATCGGCGTCGAGTACCTCGAGCGCGTCTCGGCCGCGTACCGCGACTTCTTTTTCTACTACGACGAAACGCCGCTGCTGGTGGTTGACAGCACGGAGATCGACTTCGTCGCCGATCCGGGCGATCTCGAAGACCTGCTGCGCGAAATCGATCGCACCGGCGCGGGTTCGCACTACTACGTCCCGCGCAAAGGCTGACGACGCCCCGGAATTTTTACCGCGTGCGACAGGCGCGGCAACTGCGCCGCCAGCTGCCCACCGCCTATTGGGTCGCGTACGCCTTGTACGCGTCTTCGATCTGCGAGGCGAGCTTGAAGTCCTTATCCGTCACGCCGCCCTGGTCGTGCGTCGAGCAGCTGAACGTGATCCGCGTGTAGTTTATCTTGACGTCGGGATGATGGTCCGCGGCCTCGGCCATCTCGGCCACGCGATTGAGGAACTTTATCCCGTCCATGAATTCCCGGAAGCGATAAAGCTTGCCGATCGCGTCGTCCTTCAGTTCCCATCCGGGCAGCGTGCCGAGCCGCCGCTCTATCTCGGACTTCTCGAGTTTGGCCATCGGTGCATCCTCCGTCGCTTGCGGACAACTCGCCTTGCGCGCCGTTCTGACTCATATTAAACACCAGCCGACGCTCATATTAGACAACAGCCGGCGCAAGGCCGCCAAACGCCTGTGTCGGGGAGACGCGATGAACCAGCGCAATTCTATCAAGATGACGCCCGAACAGGCGCTCGCCTACCTCTCCGCGCGCCATAGCTGCGCGCTCGCGACCAACGGCCATGACGGTTATCCGCACGTCGTCGCCATGTGGTATATGGTCAAGGGCGGGGCGATCATGATGACCAGTTACGCCCGCGCGCAGAAGATCGTGAACTTGAGGCGCGATCCGCGCGCCACAGTGCTCGTCGAAAGCGGCTCCACATACAAGGAACTCGCCGGGGTGATGGTCCGCGGACGGGTCGAATTGAGCGAGGGCCCCGCGGCGCTCGCCGAGATTCTGCGGCTGACCGGCGCGGATCCGAACAATCCGGCCGCGGTGCGCCGCGTGCAAAAACGGATCCTGATGCGGTTTCAGCCGGAGCGTTGGGCGAGCTGGGACCACTCGAAAATCGTGGGCGACTACTGAGCGGCGGGCGGCGCCAGCAACCGCGCGGCGGATAATCGAGGACCTTTGCAATGGCGAACAAGTACGTAACCGATGAGGTGCGCAAGCAGATCGGAATGCAGAGCGAGGCGCGCGTGGTCGAAGTCGAGCGCGGCGCGATCCGGCGCTTCGCCGAGGCGATCGGCGATCCCAATCCGCTCTTCCACGACGAAGCCGCCGCGCGCAAGACCCGCTTCGGCGGGATGATCGCGCCGCCGACCTTCTGCCGCTCGCTCGGGGCGGCGATCCCGGAGATCAGCATCGGGATGGGCGAGTTTCGCGGCCTCGACGGCGGCTCGGAGTGGGAATACTTCGCGCCGATCCGCCCGGGCGACCGTATCAGCGTGGTCTCGAAGATCGCGGACATCCGCGAGAGCACGGGCCGGCTCGGCCCGATGGTCTTCATCACGGTCGAGACCAGCTACACCAACCAGTTCAGTCAGCTCTGCGCCCTGCAGCGCTCGACTGTGATCCGTTACTGAGCCGCGCGCGAGAGACTTCGAGGAGAGAGTAACGAGATGGCCAAGCAGATTTATTGGGAAGACGTCGAGGCCGGAGCGGAAGTGCCGCCGCTCGAGAAAAATCCCACCACTCAGCAACTCGTAAAATATGCGGGCGCATCGGGCGACTTCTACCAGATCCACTACGACAAGGACTTCGCGCTCAAGGCCAACCTGCCCGGCGTGATCCTGCACGGCGCGCTCAAGAACGGATTCCTCGGCCAGATGATGACCGACTTCGCCGGCCACGAGGGATGGCTCCGCAAACTCGCCGTCCAATACCGCGGGATGGACCAGCCCGGCTCGCCCGTCGTATGCAAGGGCAAGGTGGTCAAGAAGTACGCCGAGGGCCGCGACCATCTCGTCGATTGCGAAATCTGGCTCGAGAATGCCAAGGGCGAGAAAACCACGCTCGGCAGCGCCACCGTGATCCTCCCGTCGCGCGAAGGCATCCGGTAAGTCCCCGCGACGCCGAAGACGCCCGCGATGCGGCGAGAATTTCCCCCGCGCACGATCGAGGCCGAAGACATAAGGCTCCGCCGCGTCGACCCGCATTATATCAAGAGCCTCGTCCGGCTGCTCGCCGCGCACGCGCTTGCCGAAAAGCTGACCGCGCTCGGGTACCAGCGCGCGCTCGACACCGTAGGCAACGAATTGCTCCGTCCGGTGATCGAAAAAAATCTCGCCGAGGAACGGCGCCACGCGGCGCTCGTTTACCGGGCGCTACGCGAAATCGGTATCTCGCAGGAGGAAGCCGACCGTTCGATGATCCCGGTGCTCAAGGCCCCCTCGTTCGAGGCGCCGCTGCGCTTTGCCAAAAGCGCGGCCGGCGAACTGGACCTGCTGATGGCTTCGCTCAGCCTGGACATGACGGGACTCCTCATGATCGGCGTCAACTACAAGGAGTCGAGCTACGCGCCGCACGCGCGCGCCGCCGACCGCATCATCGACGACGAGGCCGAGCACGAGATGTTCGCGGCAGGCGAGCTTGCGAGCGCGGTCGAGCGCTTCGGAGCCGAAGCAGTTGCGGCGGCGCTCATAAAGTGGCTGCCGGCGGCGGCGAACTTTTTCGGCCCGCCGGGCAGCGGCTTCGGCTACGATTGCATGCGCTTCGGGCTTAAGGCGCGCGACAACGGCGAGCTGACGGAACTGTATCTGTCGATGCTTGAACGGCGGCTGGCCAATGTGGGGCTCGCGATGCCGCGGCTCACGTCCCGGTACCCGTACGCGCTGGCGTAGTCTCATCCGCGCCCTTTGGCGAAACCATTTGAAACTATGAATGCTCGCGGCTCGAGCCCGATTCGGATCGGCGTTTCCGCCTGTCTCATGGGACAGGAGGTGCGCTTCGACGGCGGCCACAAGCGCGACGATTTTCTCACCGGCACGCTCGGCAAATTTGTCGAATTCGTGGCCGTCTGCCCCGAAGTCGAGCTCGGCCTCGGCGTTCCGCGCGAGAGCCTGCGGCTGGTCCGCGGCGAGAGCGGGGCGGCGCGGATGGTCGCCAACAAAAGCGGCGCCGACCTGACCGATGCGATGAATGCTTATGCCGGGCGCCGCGCGGCCACCCTCGCACGCATCGATCTCTCGGGTTACGTGCTGAAGAAGGACTCGCCAAGCTGCGGGATGGAACGGGTGCGTGTCTATGGACGCGCCGGGATGCCGGTGCGCGACGGGCGCGGACTCTTCGCCGACGCGCTGATGCGCCACCTGCCCAATCTGCCGGTCGAAGAGGAGGGGCGGCTCAACGATCCGCAACTCCGCGAAAATTTCATCGAACGGGTCTTCGCGTACCATCGGATGCGCGCGCTGTTCGCCTCGCGATGGAGCGCAGGTGCGCTGGTGGCCTTCCATACCGCGCACAAGCTCGCCCTGCTGGCGCACTCGCCAAACGCCTACGCCGCCCTGGGACGCCTCGTCGCCGAAGCCAAAGGAATCGAACGCGCCGAACTCCGCGAGCGTTACTCGGCGGAGTTCATGGCGGCGCTCAAGCGGCTGGCCACGCCGGCGCGCCACGCCAACGTGATGCAGCATATCGCCGGCTATCTGCGCGATCGCTGCGACATCGACTCGCGCCGCGAACTGATGGAAGTGATCGAGGAATATCGGCGCGCAACCGTGCCGCTGATCGTGCCGTTGACCCTCATTCGCCACTGGGTGCGCCGCTTCGATGTCGCCTATCTCAAGGGTCAGACTTATCTTGAACCGCATCCCCGCGAGCTGATGCTGCGCAATCACGTCTGACCGGCGCGCCCCGTCTTTGGCGCTTGTCAGGCGCAATCGCGCCGTAGTACAGGGAGCGCTGGCGCACTGTCATGGTTTCGCGCGCGACATCATTTGTTGAAGTCTCGCGCGCAAGGAGTATCGCATCATGAAAATCGGACTTTTCGCGGTGGTTTCGGGACGGGTCGGCGGGATGGCGGTGATGAAAGCGTTTGCAGAGACCGCCGAGCGCACCGGGTTCTCGACCCTGTGGGCGCCCGAGCACGTCGTCCTGCTCGATTCCTACGCCTCGCGCTATCCCTACCGCGACGACGGCACCCTGCCCGCGCCCTCCGACGCGCCGATTCCCGATCCTTTCCTGAGCTTGTGCACGATGGCCTCGGTGACGAACCGGATTCGCCTTGCGACCGGAATCTGTCTCGTGCCCGAGCATAATCCGCTGGTGCTGGCCAAGGTGGTCGCGACGCTCGACTCGCTCAGCGAGGGCCGCGTAGTGCTGGGCGTGGGCGTGGGTTGGCTCGAAGAGGAGTTCCGCGCGCTCGGCATCCCCTGGGAGCGCCGCGCGCAGCGCACCCGCGAATATGTCGAGGCGATGCGCCGGCTGTGGGGCGACGCGCTCAGCTCCTACAAGGGCGAGTTCGTCAATTTCGAAAACGTCCGCAGCTTTCCCAAGCCGGTGCGCGGCGCCGGCCTGCCGGTCTTCTTCGGCGGCGAGAGCGGACCCGCGCTGCGCCGCGTCGCCGAATACGGCAACGGATGGTGCGGCTTCAATCTCGACCCGGGCGAGACGGCGGACAAGATTCGCCGGATCGAGGCTCAGCTCAAGTCCAACGGGCGCAAGCGCTCCGATGTCGAGCTCGCGGTCTCGCCCTACACCAAGCCGATTATGCCCGACGATCTCGCGCGCTACCGCGACGCAGGCGCCGATGAGGTCGTGATTGTCAACATGCGTGCGCCGCGCACGCCCGAGGAAGCCACGAAAAACGTCGAAGAAGCGGCGCGCAAATGGATCGAAGCGGCCGCGAAGCTCTAGACCGAATTCTGAGGCGGCGGGCGGGTGTTGCTTGCGCGCAGCTAATCCCTAAGGCTGAAGAGCCACCTGCGCTGGTGGCCAATCAAGGGAGACAAAGGTGAGAGCGGAAGATGGCGTTTGTGCGGCTTAATAAGGGCGGGCAATCGATCTGGATAAACAGCGACCGTATCGCCTACTTCGAGGGCGTCGAATCGCAGGCGCAGGACGGATCGAAGCGGCTCGAGACCAAGGTCTGTTTCGATAGCGAGATGACTATCGTGGTCGACGAACCGGTCGAGCAGCTGAGGCACAGATTTCAGTAACGCTTACGCGCGAATGAAATAATGGGGGACGGCGCGCGATACGGTTCGCCAGCGAATTTCGCTAGCGCGCCTGGCGGAGCCTGGCGTCTCAGGCCTTTTCGATACGCGGAAAGAGCGGGACGGGCGCCCTGACGCGATCGCCGCGCTTGAGCCCGGCGCCGAACGGTGCGTACGCCGCAGTTCCATCGACGCCGAGCAGTTCGAGCAGCTTGGCCGCCTGCCGTGGCATGAAAGGCTCCAGCGTGGCGGCAATCACGCGCAGCCCTTCGAGCAGATTGGCGAGAATCTGTCCGACGCGCGGCAGCTTCGCCGGGTCCTTGGCGAGGGTGAACGGCGACGTCGCAACGATATATTTGTTGGCCGCGTCCAGCGCCAGCCACACCGCGTCGAGCCCGCGATTGAACGCAAGCTCGTCTTCCATCGCTCCCGCGCGCGCGGGCGCAGCGGCAAACGCCTCGACCAGCGCGCGGTCGATCTCTTCGCCGGCCGCGCCCGGCGCCGCCGTGATCTCGCCCTGGAAATAGCGCGCCGCCATCGCGAGCACCCGGCTCGTCAGATTTCCCAAGTCGTTGGCTAACTCGGCGTTGTAGCGCTCGACGAGCCGCTCCTCGGAAAAATCGCCGTCCAGTCCGTAAACCACCTCGCGCATCAGGAAGTAGCGAAGCACGTCGGCGCCGAAGGCCCGCTCGTAAGAAAGCGGATCGCGCACGTTGCCCGAGCTCTTGGACATCCGCGCGCCGCCGAAATTAAGCCATCCGTGCACGTTGAGATGCTTGAACAGCGGCAATCCGGCCGCGAGCAGGATCGGCGGCCAGTACACCGCATGAGTCTTAAGAATGTCCTTGCCGATGAAATGCTCGGTGTTGGGCCAGACCTTGGCGACGAAATCGGGATCGTTGGTCGCGGGATGGCTCACGTAGGCCCAGAACGCGTCGTACCAGACGTAGGTCACGTAGTTAGAGTCGAAGGGCAGCTCGATTCCCCAATCCAGCCGGGCCTTGGGCCGCGAGATGCAAAGGTCGCTCAGCGGCTCGGCTAGCATGTTGAGCGCCTCCTTGCGGTAGCGCTCGGGCCGGATGAAGTCGGGATTGCGCCGGATGTGCTCCAGGACCTGCTCGCGGTACTTCTCGATACGCAGAAAGTAGTTGCCCTCGCTGATAAGCTCGACCGGGCGGTTGTGGGTGGGACAGACGTTGCCCGGCAGCAGTTCCTTTTCGGTGTAGAAGCGCTCGCAATCCACGCAGTAGAGCCCTTCGTAGTCGCGAAAGTAGATGTCGCCGCGGCTATGCGTGCGCCGCAGCATCTCCTGCACCCACTTCTGATGCACCTCATCGGTGGTGCGCACCCAGTAGTCGTAGCTGACGCCGAGCCCGCGAAACGCCTGGTCGAACAACGCGCTCATCTTGTCGGTATAAGCCTGCGGTTTGAGCCCCTCGGCCAGGGCGGCGCGCCGGATTTTGTCGCCGTGCTCGTCGGTGCCGCTCAAAAAGCTCACGTTGTCGCAGCCCAGCTTGCGCCGCTGGTAGCGCACGAAGACGTCTGCGGCGAGCGCTTCGTAGGCGCTGCCGACGTGCGGGGTGCCGTTACAATAGAAAATCGCGGTCGTGATGTGGATGCGGTCGGCCATCTGTCCGATGCGGCTTTTTCTGCGGCGATCCGCGCGCGCCGGTTGCGGATGCGTGGAAAAAGCGGCTTTCAGATGCTACTTGTCGGGGGCTGGGCGGCTCAAGCCTGCGGGCGCGCGTCCACCAGATCCTGCAGCGCGGCTTCGACCACGCCACCATCCTCGTCGCGCTGGATCAGCACCGTCTGCTTGAGAATGTTCTGGCGCAGCACCTTGCCGTCGCCCTTGACCGATTGGACGCGCTTGCCGACGTTGGGCAGCCCGCGCCTGAGTTCGAGGTAGGTCGCATATTCGTAGCGCAGACAGCACTTGAGTCGCCCGCACATCCCGGCGAGCCGCGACGGATTGAGCGCAAGACCCTGCTCGCGCGCCATCTTGACCGTGATCGCCTCGAAGTCGCGCAACCACGACGAGCAGCATAGTTCGCGCCCGCACGGGCCCACGGCGCCGGTGACCTTGGTCTCATCGCGCGCGCCGATCTGCTTCATCTCCACCCGGACGTGCAGCGTATTGGCGAGATCCCGCACCAGGTCGCGAAAATCGATCCGGTTTTCGGCGGTGAAGTAGAACACGGCCTTGCGCCCGTCGAGCGTGTAATCGACGTTGATGAGCTTCATCGCCAGGTTGCTCTCTATGATCGGATGATGTTAGTGTTGGGTATGAGTGTCATTGTTT
>DATJXN010000078.1 GCA_035500095.1 Candidatus Binataceae bacterium | reverse complement strand
CCCGCGGAGCGGGCCGCCCCGGACCCCGCGGCGAAGAAGCGCGCGAATACCTCGTCGAACGACGCCCGGTCGGCCTCGTCCTTGACCAGCGCGGCCGCCAGCGCTTCGCGCGCGCGCGCCCGGTCGGACAGGCCGGCCGCCGCGAGCGCTCGCATTGCGTCGAGCGTTTCGGCCACGGATACGGGCACTTCGGCGAGCCGCAATTCGCCGACGAAGCGCAGCAACTCCGAACTGGGCGCGCTCATCGCGGGCGCGGCGCGAGCGCGCTCGCCTTTGCCTCGACCTTGGCGCGATCGTCTTCGTGTTTGAGCAGGACTCCGAGCGAGGAGCGTATCGCCGGCGCGTCGAGTTGTGCGACGCCCAGGCGCAGCAGCGCACGCGCCCAGTCGAGGGTCTCGGCGATCGACGGCGGCTTTTTGAGCCCGAGCTTGCGCAGCGCATTGACGAAGCGCGCGGCGTCGGCCGCCAGTTGCGCGTCGAGCTCCGGAAGCTTGAGCTCGATGATCCTCCGTTCCTGTTCGAGTCCCGGAAAATCGATGAACAGATGGAGGCAGCGGCGGCGCAGAGCCTCGGAGAGCTCGCGCGCGCGATTCGAAGTGAGCACCACCGCCGGACGCTCGCGGGCGCGCAGCGTGCCGAGTTCGGGAACCGTGACCTGAAAGTCGGAGAGCAGCTCGAGCAGAAAGGCCTCGAATTCCTCGTCCGCCTTGTCGATCTCGTCGATCAGAAGGACGACTTTGCGCGGCGACGATATCGCGCGCAGCAGTGGGCGCTCGAGCAGGTATTCGCGCGAGAACAGATGCTCGGAGACTTCCTCCCAGCGGAGTCCCTGATGCTCATCCGCCTGCAGGCGCAAAAGCTGCTTCTGGTAGTTCCATTCGTAGAGAGCGCGCGCCTCGTCGAGTCCCTCGTAGCATTGCAAACGTATCAGTTCCGCGCCCAGCATCTCGGACAGAACCTTGGCCACTTCGGTTTTTCCCGAACCGGCGGGACCTTCGATGAGCAGGGGCTTGTCGAGCGCGAGCGCGAGGAAGACCGCGGTCTCGACGCGCTCGTTGGTGATGTAGCGGGCGCGGCGTAGTCCTTCGCTGACGAATTCGGGAGTGACGTTCATCCTGGTCGCGCGATGCTCGCTGGCTATCGATCGAGCATCGCGGTCGCCGCAGCGGCAGTCAACATCGCGCGGATTGAATTGTTCCGCGATCGAGCCGCGCGGCTCGATTGCAGCGTGTTCTCGATCGCGCGGGGATTTTGTGCCGATCGAACCCGGAATGGCGAAATCGTTTTTCGCCGGTGATTCAGCGATGGCGCCGGCGCCTCGGCGTTCGCGCAAAGCGAAAATTTCACACGCACTTAAAAATGCCGTGCGCGCAAAGATTTAATGGAGGCCGAACGGCTTGCGCCGTTCGGCCCCAGCCAACCGGGAAAAGGGGGGGCAAACCCCGGCCAGCAAACTCATTGTACGCCAGTTATAGTAGGTTGCAATAGGTTCTATGATGGAATGAAGCGCAAAAACTTCAAATTCCACTCTAATGCTGCAGCTTTAGCTTAAACCGACCAGCCCATCCGAGCGAATTAATCGTATGGCGGTCTGCGGCCCGACCCGTCAGGGTAGACCGCAGGATCGCATAATCGGGATTGCGCGGTGGTCGGCTTCAGTCGGCGGCCGCCGTATGGACTTCCTGGCTGACCCCCTGATGCTGCAGCATCGCCTTCAGCAGCTTCGGCGGCGACATCGGCAGCTCGGTCATGCGCACGCCCACGGCGCGGTAAATCGCGTTTGCGACCGCAGCCATCGGCGACACGATCGAGACCTCGCCCACGCCGCGCACGCCGAGCGGATGGCTGGGGTTGGGAACCTCTACGATAACCGTTTCGATCATCGGCAGGTCGAGACAGGTCGGCATCCGGTAGTCCAGGAGCCCAGTGTTACGCATGATGCCGCGCTCGTCGTACACGTATTCCTCGTTGAGCGCCCAGCCGATTCCCTGCGCCGTGGCTCCCTGCAACTGTCCTTCGACGTAGGCCGGATGGATTGCGCGGCCGACGTCCTGGGCGACGATGCATCGCAGAATCTTCACCTTGCCGGTATCGGGATCAACTTCGACGTCGACTCCGGTCAGCGCAAAGGCGTTGCCGACCGCGCCGACCGCGCCCGCGTTGAGCGTCGCGCGGCCGGTAATCGGGCCGCCGGTGCGCGCGAGCTTCGGGACGATCTCCCTGATCGTCATCGGCTTGACGCCGTTGCCGGCCGCGCTCAGGCGTCCGTTGTTGAACTCGATCTCCTGGGGTTTCTTCTCCCACAATTTCGCGGCGCGCTCCTTCAGCTGGCGCACGACGTCTTCGGCGGCCTCGTAAACCGCCATCCCGGTAGCGAGCGTGATACGGCTGCCGCCGGTCACGTCGGTATGGCCGATCGAGTCGGTGTCGGCGACGATCGGACGCACGTCTTCGGCCGCGACTCCCAGCACCTCGGCCGCGATCATCGCCATCGCGGCGCGCGATCCGCCGATATCGACCGAGCCGGTCACGACGCTCAGCGTACCGTCGTTGTGCAGGTTGACGGTCGCTGCGGATTGGAGGCCGCCGTTGAACCAGAAGCCGGCGGCTACGCCGCGTCCGCGATTGGGCCCGTCGAGGGGCGAGCGATAATACTCGCTGTCCTTAAGCGCCTGGCAGGTTTCAATAAAGCCGATACGCTTGTAAGGCGGGCCAGCGGGCTGCGGGGTGCCCTCGCGCGCGCCGTTCAGGATACGGAAGTCCAGCGGATCGATTCCGCAGCGCAGCGCCAGCTCGTCAACCAGCGATTCGCAGGCGAACGCCGAGCTTGGCGATCCCGGCGCGCGGTAAGCCGCGACTTTGGGCCGATTGACCACCACGTCGTAGGAGTCCAGCAACAGGTTGGGAACGTCATAGGGCGCCGTGCAGCACATCGCGCCCGGGGCGAACGGCGAGCCCGGAAAGCCGCCCGCCTCATAGGCCATCCAGAACTGCGCGGCGGTGATTTTGCCGTCGCGCGTCGCGCCCATCTTACCCTTGATCCAGGTGCCCGAGGTCGGCCCGCTGGCGCGCAGCACCTCGGCCCGGTTCATCGTCATCTTGACCGGCCGCCCGCTCTTACGGGCCAGCAGCAAGGCCACCGGTTCGAGATAGATCGTGGTCTTGCCGCCGAAGCCGCCGCCGATTTCCGCCGGCACCACCTTGATTCGGCCCTCGTCCATCTTGAGCACGGTGGCGGTGAGCGTGCGCACGTTGAACGTGCCCTGGGTTGAGCAATAGATGGTCGCGAGGCCGTCTGAATTGTAGATCGCGACGGCGTTGTGCGGTTCGATATAGCCCTGATGGACGGTCGCGGTTTTGAATTCGCGCTCGACGATATAATCGGCGGCGCGGAAGCCCGCTTCGAGGTCGCCGCGCTGGAACTGGATGTGCGCGGCGACGTTGGTCGGCCGGTCGGGGCCCTCGGGCGATCCGGGGTCGGTCCGTCCGGCGATAAACTTCTGGCGAATCTCGGGCAGCAGAATCGGCGCGTCAGCTTTCATCGCCGCCTCGGCGCTCATCACCGGAGGCAGAACCTCGTAATCGACCTCGATCAGGCGCAACGCTTCTTCGGCGATATGCGGGCTGGTGGCGGCGACCGCCGCGACCGCATGGCCGTCGTACAGCACCTTGCCGCGGGCCATCACGTTGAGCGACAGGTAGTGCGTGTTGACCACGAGTTCGCCCATCATCGCGGTGGTGCCGGGGATGTCGGGAAAGTCGTCGCCGGTGACGATCGCCTTCACGCCGGGGAGGGCCGCGGCCTTTTCCGTGCGAATCGCGATGATGCGGGCATGCGCATGGGGGCTGCGCAGGACTTTGCCGTAGAGCATCCCCGGAAATGAGTAGTCGGCGCCGTATTTCGCCCGTCCGGTGACCTTTTCGATCCCGTCGTGCCGGATGGGCCGGGTGCCGATAACCCGGAAGCTTTTCTGCGAAGAGCCGTTGGTGGAGTCCGCCATGATCAACCTCGTGTGTATGCAGGTTATCACGACCGGCGCCGCCCCGTCACGAGCGGCCAAGGCCCGCGCCCGCTGCGGATAGTCGTTGACCGACCGCTCTGGTAGGCTCCGCGGGACATTCGCGCCTAAGGAGACGTTCGATGCCGCAGATGATGAACGATCCCGCATTCAGGGCATACTCAATCGCCTGCTCCATCCTGGTCTTCAAGATGCTCGCGGTCGCGCTGATGACCGCGGCCACCCGTTCGCGGCTCAAACAGTTTCTGAATCCGGAGGACGCGAAGGTGTTAGGGGGAGCCGGCGTGGCGCAGGAGCATCCTGACGTCCAGCGTATGCTGCGGATGCATCGCAACGACCTCGAGAACATCCTGCCGTTTTTCACCGTCGGATTGATTTTCGTGCTGATGGGAGTCTCGGCATTCGCCGCGCAAGTGTATTTCTACACGTTCACCGGCGCGCGGATCGTGCACACGGTTACTTACATCGCGAGCCTACAGCCGTGGCGCACGATCGCGTTCGTGCTCGGCGTGGTCTGTATGGTCGGGATGCTGGTGCAGATTCTGATCGCCGCGCTGTGATGCGCGCGGATGGCGCGGCCGCCGCTCAATCCTCGAGCGCGAGGTCCTTCGTCTCCTCGACCATCAGAATCGCCGCGATCCCGATCGCGCTGCTTCCGACCAGGTACCAGGCGGGCGAGAGCGGATTCCCGGTCGCATGGATGAGCCAGGTCACGGCGATCTGCGTGGTGCCGCCAAATAGGGCGACCGCGAGCGCATAGGCGATCGACAATCCCGCGCTGCGCACGGCTTTCGGGAAGCATTCCGGAATCACCACCAGCACCACGCCGCCGAGAGCGTTGAGCGCCGCCATCAGCCCCGCCATCGCCAGCAGCGCGCCGAGGGTGCGGTGGTGGTTGAGCAACGCGAACGCAGGCCAGGCGACCGCCGTCAGCGCGAGCTTCGAGACGAGATACACCGGTTTGCGCCCGACGCGGTCGGATAGCCATCCGCCGGCGAGCCCGAACCCAAGCAGGCAGAGACCCGTGACCACCGTCGCGCCCATCGAAGCGCCGGTCGCCATGTGCAGCGTGCTGAGCGCGTAGGTCGTCATGTAGAGGCCGACGTAGGTTGCGATCGTGCCGCTGGTGATAAGCATCAGCGCCAGCACCAGCGGACGCCGATGATGCTCGAGCAGGGCGGAGAGCACGCGGGCGGCGCTCGGATGGACGGTCTTCGCGCCGAGGTCCACGGTCTCCTGCAACCGGCTGCGCATGACCAATCCCACGGGCACGATCGCGATCCCGACGATGAACGGGACGCGCCACCCCCAGGACTCCATCGCGTCGGCGCCGATCAGCAAAGACAGCAGCACGCCGAGCGCGCCGGCGAGCGCCGAGGCCGCTCCCTGGCTCGCGATCTGCCACACCGCGTACTGTCCGCGCTTTTCCGGGAGCGCTGCTTCGAGCAGATACGACGTCGATGGTCCGACTTCGCCGCCGAGCGCGAAGCCCTGGACGAGGCGCGCGACCAGCACCAGGATCGGCGCCGCAAGTCCGATCGTCGAGTAAGGGGGCGTCGCCGCGAGCAGCACCATCCCGGCCGCCATCAGTCCGATGCTGAGCATCATCGCCGGCTTGCGCCCCGCGCGGTCCGCGTACGCGCCGATTACGATTCCTCCGAGCGGACGCGAGATGAAACCCACGCCGAAGGCGGTAACCGAGAGCAGCAAGCTGATGAACGGGTCGTGCGAGGGGAAGAACGCGTGCCCGATCATCACCGCGAAGAACGCATAGGTGGTGAAGTCGTAAAATTCGAGCCCGTTGCCGAGCACCGTCGCGACCACGGCGCTGGTCGGAATCGGCGCCCGCGGCGCGATCGCGCGCGCCGGCGTTGCGCGGCGGGCTGGGGTTTCGGCCATGCTCGCGCGGACCGCGGCTATTTAGCGCCGCCGCCGATCGCAGGCAGAAAATAAACTTCGCTGGTTTCCTTGACCGGGTCGAGCAGGCCGCCGATACCCATCTCGCCGTCGATCGAGACGGCGACGCCCGGCTTCAGGTCTTCGTCCTCGATCAGATGGGCCTTGATACCGGGGAACTGGCGCTCGAGGTCATCGATCACGGCGCGCACGGTGGTGCCGCGCACGACAACGCGATCGTGTCCGCTGGTCAGCGGCCGCATCAGGGCCGGAATTATCACGGTCGGCATCAGGTCAACTGGCCTATCATCACCTTGTGCGTCAGAGACGGTAAGCATTAAAGCGCGGCCGGCACCGATATAAAAAGGGCCGGGCCCCGAGACGGAGCCCGGCCCCTCGCTAACCGTAGTTCAGTCGGCCGCGGCGGAGGCGACCGAGGAGCCTTCCTTGTGCAGGATCGCCTTGAGCACGCGCCCGGGCGACATCGGCAGCTCCGTCATCCGCACGCCGACCGCGTTGGCGATCGCGTTGGCGACCGCCGCCGGCGGCGGCACGATCGAGACCTCGCCCACGCCGCGCGAGCCGATCGGATGGCCGGGCGCCGGAACCTCGACGATGCAGGTTTCGATCATCGGGAGATCCAGACACGTCGGCATCCGGTAATCCAGCAGTCCCGAGTTACGCAGCACGCCCTTGGAGTCGTAAAAGTACTCCTCGTTGAGGGCCCAGCCGATGCCCTGGACGGTGCCGCCCTGCATCTGGCCCTCGACGTAGCTCGGATGGACCGCCTTGCCGGCGTCCTGCGCGCACGTGGCGCGCAGGATCGAGACCTTGCCGGTTTCCGGATCGACCTCGACGTCGACGCAGGTCGTGGCGAAGGCCGGACCGACCGCTCGCGCGTTAACCGTCGCCCGTCCGGTGATTGGGCCGCCCGTGCGGCCGAGGCGCGGAACGATCTCCTTGATCGTCATCGGCTTGACGCCGTTGCTCTTGGAGGTGAGCACGCCGTTGTTGAACGCGACCTCTTCGGGCTTCTTCTCCCACAGCTTGGCCGCGCGCTCCTTGAGTTGGCGTACGGCGTCTTGCGCGGCCTCGTAAACGGCGAGTCCGGTGGCGACGGTGGTGCGGCTGCCGCCGGTTACGTCGGTGTAGCCGATCGCGTCGGTGTCGGCGATAAGCGGGCGAACGTCGTTTACGTCGAGGCCGAGCACCTCGGCCGTGATAATCGCCATCGAGGCGCGCGACCCGCCGATATCCACCGAGCCGGTGACGACGCTGGCGGTGCCGTCGTTATGAATATTGACGATCGCCGAGGACTGGAAGCCGATGTTGAACCAGAAACCGGTGGCGACGCCGCGTCCGCGGTTTTTCCCCGTGAGCTTGCTCTTGTAGTGCGGGCTGTTCTTGATCGCCTCGATCGTCTCGATCATGCCGATCCGCTTGTACGGCGGCCCGGCGGTCTGCGGCGTGCCTTCGTGGGCGCCGTTCTTGATGCGGAAGTCGCACGGATCCATCCCGCACTTGGCGGCCAGCTCATCGACGATCGTTTCGGAAGCGAACGCCGCGTTGGTCGCTCCCGGCGCGCGGTAGGCCGCGGTCTTGGGCCGGTTGACGACGACGTCGTAGGCGTCCACCACGATATTGGGGATGTCATACGGCGCGAGGATGCACATCGCGGCCATCGGCACCGGCGATCCGGGAAAGCCGCCCGCCTCGTAGGCCATCCAGGCCTCGGCGGCGACGATCTTGCCGTCCTTGGTCGCGCCCATCTTGCAGCGCACGGTTCCGCCGGAGGTCGGGCCGCTCGCGCGCAGCACCTCGGCGCGGTTCATCGTCATCTTTACCGGATGGCCGGTTTTCTGCGAGAGCAGCACCGACAGCGGTTCGAGGTAGATGGTGGTCTTGCCGCCGAAGCCGCCGCCGATCTCGGCCGGCACGACGCGGATTTTGCCCTCGGGGATGCCCAGCACGGCGGCGCTCAACGAACGCACCACGAAGCTGCCCTGGGTCGAGCAGTAGATGGTGGCGTGGCCGTCGGAGTTGTAGATGCCGACCGCGTTGTGCGGCTCGATATATCCCTGATGGACCATCGCGGTCTTGAAGGTGCGCTCGATCACGTAGTCGGCCTTGGCGAAGCCTTCGTTGACGTCGCCGCGCTTGAACTGCATGTGGGCGGCGACATTGGTCTGTTTGTCGGGGCCGTCCTCCTTGTTGCGCAGCGCGGGCAGCAGGATCGCCGCGCCCGGCGCCATCGCGTCCTCAACCGTCATCACCGGCGGCAGCACCTCGTAATCGACCTCGATGAGGCGCAGCGCCTCTTCGGCGATATGCGGGCTGGTCGCCGCGACGGCGGCCACCGCGTGGCCGTCGTAGAGCGCCTTGCCGCGGGCGAGGATGTTGCAGGTCAGGTGATGCAGGTTGATCGGCAGCTCGCCGCCCTGCTCGATCCGGTCGGGCAGCTCCGGCAGGTCGGCCGCGGTCACGACCGCCTTGACACCGGGGAGCTTGAGCGCCTTGTCGAACTTGATCGATTTGATAATCGCGTGCGCGTGCGGGCTGCGCAGCACCCTGCCGTAGAGCATTCCCGGGAACGAGTAGTCGGCCCCGTAGCGGGCCGCGCCGGTAACTTTCTCGACTCCGTCGTGACGGATCGGGCGCGTTCCAATCACCCGGAATTGGTTTCCTTCTGTCGTCGCTGCCATGTCAGCTATCTCCCTTTAACGAAAACTTTTGCAGTGCCTGGCGCTTCTGGCAATAGCGCCGTCACGGCTCCTTCAGGCCGCCTTGGACGCGCCCCCCTTGGAGGCTTCGAGCACCGCGTGAACGATCTTGTCATAGCCGGTGCAGCGGCAGAGATTGCCCGCCAGCGCGTAGCGAATCTCGGCCTCGGTCGGATGCGGGTTATGGTCGAGCAGCGCCTTGGCCGACATCAGGAAGCCCGGGGTGCAGATGCCGCACTGGAGGCTCGCGTTTTCGAGAAACTTCTGCTGCAGCGGATGCAGCTTGGCGCCTTGCGCGAGTCCCTCGACGGTTTCGATCTTGTGGCCCCCGGCCTCGACGCCCAGCATCAGGCAGGAACAGACGGCCCGGCCGTCCACGATCACGCTGCACGCGCCGCAGTCGCCGGTCAGGCATCCTTCCTTGCTGCCGGTCATCCCGAGTACGTCGCGCAGAACCTCGAGCAGGCTCTGGCGCGGCTCGCAGAGGAATTCCACTTGTTCGCCGTTGATCGTCGTTTCTACTACCGTCTTTTTATCCATGTTTAATCTTTGTCTAATCAGTTGGTCTAATCTTTGTTCAATCAATCGTCGGTTATCGCGTTGGGGCCGTTGCGAGCGATTCGATTCTGTACTGCGGAGGCGGCTATACCATCCTCGCGCGTTCTATCGCGATCGCGAGCGTCCTGCGCGTAAGCACGCCAACCAGGTGGCGCCGGAACTCGGCCGTGCCGCGCATGTCGTCGATCGGCGAGCTCTGCTCGATTGCGAGCTTGCACGCGCGATCGATCGCTGCGGCGTCTATTTTTTTGCCCTCGAGCGCCTGTGAAGCCTTGCCTGCGAATATCGGTGTCGGTCCGACCGCGCCGAGGGCGATGCGCGCGTCAGTGAACCGGTCTCCTTCGAGGTCCAACGTCACTGAAGCGCCGACTCCGACCACCGCAATGTCCATCTCGTTGCGCGGTATGAAGCGCAGGTAAGCATCTGAGGAATGGCGCGCGGGCACCGGGATTTGGAGTTCTACGAGGATTTCGTTCGGCTGCAGCACGGTCCGGCCAGGCGCGGTGCAGAAATCCTCTGCTGCCACGATGCGCTCTCCTTTTGGACCAGCCACTCGGCATTTGGCACCCAGCGCGATGAGCGCCGGAGTGGTGTCGGCCGCCGGCGAGCCATTGCACAGGTTGCCGCCCACAGAAGCGCGGCTCTGGATCTGGTTCGATCCGATAAGGTGCGCGGCCTCGGTAAGTCCGGGAAAATAGCGGCGCAGGTCGGCGTTTTCGTAAATCTGGACCGCCGGCACAGCGGCGCCCAGCCGCAAACCCTTCTGGAGATCGAAGCTTATCTGGTTGAGCTCAGGAATCTTTTTAACGTCGACCACATAGTCCGGACGGCGCACTCCGGCGCGGAGCTGGATGATGAGGTCGGTGCCGCCGCACAGCGGGCGTCCCTTCTCGCCGTGCTGAGCGAGCAGTGCTACCGCGTCCTTCAGCGTTGTTGGAGCTTCGTAGTTAATCGCGTGCAAGTGTGCTTACCCTCCCGGACGGGCACTACCCGTCCACTAAACTTCGCAATCCAATCTGCAACTCAACTCCCGAGATTTAACTCAGAAGCTTCTCGAGCTTCCCGCGGTGGCTCAACCCGCAAGCTTAATCGAAAGACCGGCTAAAAGAACACCCCCGCAACACGCAGGCCCGGCGCGCGGCCTGCGCAAAGACGATTTCAACTGCGGTTTACTCCCTAAAACCGAATTTGGCAACGACTCGCGCCGCCTGCCGCGCCAGCACTGGCGCCCACTCGCCCATATTGGCAAAGCGAGGATCGTTGGTCTGCCCGCGTACGTAGCGGACGTAAATCTGCTCGACCACGGTCGCGGTCTTCCAGTTGGCCCACGCCCGGTAGTAATCGACCATGCTGACGTCGCGCCCGCTGCGCCGGGCGTAACGAGCGGTCATTTCGTCGCGGCTGAGGAAGCCGGGCGCCGTAGTATGCGCGTACCCCTGCGAGAGCGCGATCAGCTCGGGCGGATCGCCGGCCTCGCGCCAGTAGCCGATCGTGAGCCCCAGGTCGATCATCGGGTCGCCGAGCGTGGACATCTCCCAGTCGAATACGCCGACCACCTTGCCCGAGTCCCCTTTCTCGAACATCACGTTGTGCAGGTAAAAGTCGTTGTGCAGCAGCACCGGTTTCTGCGCCGCCGGCATGTGCTCGAGAAACCACGTGCCGAGCTTTTCCATCAGCGGCACTTCGCGCGTCTTGGCTTTTTCCCAGCGTCCCATCCATCCCGTGATCTGGCGCTGCAGGAAGCCCTCGGGGCGGCCGAGGCCGCCAAGCCCGATCTTTTCGTAGTCGGCGGCGTGGAGGTCGGCGAGCGTGTCGATCAGGTTTTCGGCGATGCGGCGAAAGGTCTCGGGTTTGGCGTCGATCTCGGGCGGCAGCGGATGGCGATTCTTGATCACCGCGCCCTCGCGCCGCTCCATCACGAAGAACGTCGCGCCGATGATCGAGGGATCCTCGCACAGCACGATCGCGCGCGGCGCCGCGGCGAATCCCTCCCATAGCCGCGACAAGACCCTGTATTCGCGCGCCATGTCGTGCGCCGAGGGCGGCAGCGGTCCGAACGGCGGCCGCCGCACGACCCACTGATGGCCGTCGGCGAAGCGCAACAAGTAGGTCAGGTTGGAGCTGCCGCCGCGAAACTGCAGGACCTCCATCGCGGTGTCCGCGCCGGGCACGTTGTGCTCGCGCAGGTAGGCCTGAAGCTTCGGCCAGTCGAGGCGTTCTTCTTCGCGCACCTCGCCGTATTCGGCCGCGAGGTCGTCGGTTGCGACGGTCTGTGCGCCGGGTTGCGCCGGAGTCAGCTTTTGATGCTCCGCCATAAGCGATCCAGTGTGCTCCGCTATTGCTGCCAGCGGCGCACTTCGCGCCGCGCGATCTGCATCCGATGGACTTCGTCGGGGCCGTCAACGATGCGCATCGCGCGCTGCTCGCGCCAAAAGCGCGCGATCGGCGTGTCGTCGGTCATCCCGAGCGCGCCGTGAAGCTGGATTGCGCGGTCGAGCACGTTCATCACCATGTTCGCGGCCTGCACCTTGATCTCCGCGATTTCCTGACGCGCCTCGCGTTTGCCGGCGGTGTCGATTTTCCACGCCGCGTGCATCACCATCAGGCGCGTCGCGTCGATTTCGATCCGCGAATCGGCGATCCATTGCTGGATGTTGGCCTTGTCGGCGAGCAGGCTCCCGTGGGTAAAGCGCGTCGCCGCCCGCTTGCACATCAGCTCGAGCGCCCGCTCCGCCACGCCGACCATCCGCATGCAGTGATGAATCCGGCCGGGGCCGAGGCGCGCCTGGGCGATCGCGAAGCCGCTGCCCTCCTCGCCGAGCAGGTTGGTCACCGGCACGCGGCAATCCTTGTAAACGATCTCGCAGTGGCCGCCGCCGCCCGCATGGCCCATCACCGAGACCGCGCGAATCAGGTTGAATCCGGGCGTGTCGGTGGGGACGATTATCTGGCTCGCGCGGCGATGCGGCTGGGTGTTGGGGTCGGTCACCACCATCGCGATCGCGAACGACGCGCCGACCGCGCCCGAGGTGAACCACTTGTGGCCGTTGATCACGTAGTAGTCGCCGTCGCGCACGGCGCGCGTTGCCAGCTGGGTGGGGTCGGAGCCCGCGGTCTCCGGTTCGGTCATCGAGTAGCAGGTGCGCATCGTGCCCTCGAGGCAGGGCTCGAGCCAGCGCTTCTTCTGCTCCGCGGTGCCGAAGTCGGCGAGAATTTCCATGTTGCCGGTGTCGGGCGCCATGCAGTTGAAGGCGCGCGAGCCGATGAAGGTGCGGCCCATCAGTTCGGAGAGCGGCGCGTACTCGGCCACCTTCAGGCCCTTGCCGTAATGCTCGTCGGGCATGAAGAGGTTCCACAGCCCCTCGGCCTTGGCCTTTTTGCGGACCTCCTTGAGAATCTCGGGCTCGGTATGCTCCTTGCCGTGGACGTTCATCTCGTCCTCGACCTGCTTCTCGATCGGATAGACATGCGCATTCATGAAGTCGGAGATGCGCTTTTGATACTGGGTGATTTTGGGCGACAGCGTGAAATCCATTACTTCCTCTTGACGGGGGCGACGATAGTGCGGTTCGCCATCGCGGGGCTGGCTATGCGAATCGAGTCCGAGACCCCGAAGCGATATTCCCGAACCCATTTCATAATCCAGAGCCATCCGAGAATAAAGCGAAGCGCGGGTCCGGCGGCCTTGCCGCTCTGAAGAGCTGGCGGTCTTGCGCCAAGTTGTTGCGCCGGGCGCGACTTTGCTAGTGCTCGCCTTAGAGAACGCGACCGGGGGTATCGAGCGATGAAGCGCAGCGTCGAGCGGATCCTGACCACCCATACCGGCAGCCTGCCGCGGCCGGACGACCTCGCCGATATGCTTTTTGCCAGGGAGACCGGCGAACTCGCCGACGCCGACGCGCTAAGGGCGCGCGTGCTCGCGGCGGTGGCGGAAATCGTACGCAAGCAGACCGAGGCCGGGATCGACGTCGTCAACGACGGCGAGATGGGCAAGATCGGCTATTCGACCTACGTCAAGGATCGGCTGAGCGGCTTCGGCGACGAGACGACGAAACGCGCCTCGCTCAGCGCCGCCGACATGGCCGAGTTTCCCGAATTCACCCAGCGGGCGTTTTCGGGACGCAAGGTGCCGCCGATGAAGCGGCCGTCATGCAACGGGCCGATCGCCTATCGCGACCGCGACGAGCTTGCGCGCGACCTCGACAACTTCAAGGCGGCGCTTGCCGGCGCCGGCGCGGCCGAGGGCTTTCTGAGCGCGGCGTCGCCTGGCGTGATCGCGCAGTTTCTCGGCAATACTTACTATCCAACGCACGAGGCCTATATCGCCGCGCTTGCCGACGCGATGAAGGTCGAGTACGACGCGATCCATCGCGCCGGCTTCCTGCTGCAGGTGGATTGCCCGGATCTCGCGATGAGCCGCCATATCCAGTTCGCGGGCGCGAGCACTGCCGAGTTCCGCAAGGTCGCCGAGCTGCACGTCGAGGCGCTCAACCACGCGCTGCGCGACGTCCCGCCCGACCGCATCCGCCTGCACCTATGCTGGGGCAACTACGAGGGGCCGCACCATCGCGACATCGCGCTCGGCGAGATCATCGACGTCGTGCTCAAGTCGCGTGCGATGGCGATTTCGTATGAAGCGGCGAATCCGCGCCACGAGCACGAGTTCCAGGTGTTTCGCGGCGTGAAATTGCCCGCCGGCAGGACTCTGATTCCGGGCGTGATCGATTCGACCACCAACTTCATCGAGCATCCGGGGGTGGTCGCGATGCGGCTTTCCAACCTCGCCAAAGTGGTCGGCCGCGAGAACGTGATCGCGGGCACCGACTGCGGGTTTGCGACCTTTGCCGGATTCTCGCGCGTGACGCCGGCAATCGTGTGGGCCAAGCTGCGCGCGATGGCCGACGGCGCGCGCCTCGCCTCGCGCGAGCTGTGGGGTTAGCGCACGGTGCGCTGCGTCACTCTATTCGGTCGTGTTTGATGAGATTGTGTCTTGCGCACAGTAACCGAATATTATTCGCGACGAGCGATGACCCTCCCTTAGAAAAGGGCACGTCATGGTCAAAATGCAGATTGTCTTGTTTGCCGCACAGTATGCACTGACCCCGATCGCGCCTCCAAACCTCCAATTTAACTTCAGACGGTATTAGCCGGTTGTGCGGAAGATCGATGGTACCCTCGGATAATGGTTCATTTGCTACGTCTTCCGTTAGCACCAGGCGGAATTTAAACACTTTGCGTTGACCGGTGTTCGCAATCCATGCCTCCGTTAGCTGAAACGTTCCATTGTACGTCCAGATACCCGGCTTAATTTTCTCGTAAACTCGGACCGGTTCCGGATCTCGAGAGTCGTGCGCTCCGCGGTTTGCTGCGTCATAAAAGAGTTTGTTTTGACTGGGACGACCGCCTATGGAGGCCCAGGGCTGGTCGACGGTCTTGGGATGAGGTCCATCCCTTTGAGCCGGCACATCATGCCCTTCATAGATCAGGACCCGTCCATCGTCTTCAACGACGTCAGAGTAAGGCGCGCCGGTCCTTCTACTCATCAAGATAACGCTTTGTCACCACGCAACCGGAAGTTCATGCCGCGTTGAAGACTGACGCGCTCTTCCTGACACATCTCCAGATAGGAAATGATACTTCCAGGTGCGAAGCCCCGTGTCCGTATGGGAATCTTTGGATCAGGCAAGCGTCATCGGGGAATGGCAGTTGCGCGCGGATTTAGTATCCCGCCCGCCCGCGACATCCTGCGCTACGCCCAACGCGAGCGGGCGCGGCCGCGCGAGCGCCCCCCGCCCGAGCGGAACAGCGTCACCGGCTTGGGCGCCTTCACTTCGGGCGCCTCGAAGCCCTCGACCTGCTCGCGCTTGAGCTCTTCGCCGAGCGCCCGCTCGATCTGACCCAGCGACACGCGCTCCTGCGGCGTCACCAGGCTTATCGCCTCGCCCTCGCGCCCCATCCGCGCCGTGCGCCCGATACGATGGATGTAGCTTTCGGCGTCCTCGGGCAGATCGAAGTTGATCACGTGCGAGACGCCGGGGATATCCAGTCCGCGCGCGGCGACGTCGGTCGCGACCATCACGCGGCAGCTTCCCGACTTGAACGTCTTGAGCGCCGTGTTGCGCTCGGCCTGCGAGCGGTCGCCGTGAATCACGGCCGTGCGCACGCCGTGGCGCTTGAGCATCTTGCCGATATGCTCGGCGCGCACGCGGGTGCGGGTAAACACGATCGCGCTCTGGACCTCGGGCTTACCGACGATCTCGAGCAGCATCGCCTCCTTGTCGGCCCATTGCACCGGATAGATGGTCTGGCTTATCTGCTGCGGCGGCGCGGCCTTGCGGCCGATGGTGATGCGCTCGGGATGATGCAGGAAGTCGCGCGCGATGGCCTCCGGCCCGGAGCCCATCGTGGCCGAGAACATCAGCGTCTGCCGCTCCTTGGGCACCGCGCGCATAACGCGGCGCAGCTGGGGCAGAAAGCCCATGTCGAGCAGGCGGTCGGCCTCGTCGATCACCACGACCTGCATGTGCGCGAGGCTCACCTTTTTCTGCTCCATCAGGTCGATCAGCCGGCCGGGGCAGGCGATCACCACCTGGGCGCCCGCCTCGAGGTCTTCGATCTGCCGGCGCATCGACTCGCCGCCGACGATAACCGCCGCGCGCAGTCCGCAAAGGCGCGCAAGCCGGACGAATTCCTGGCCGCACTGGGCCGCAAGCTCGCGCGTCGGGGCGATCACCAGCGCGCTCGGACCTCTGGCGTGCTTACGATGCAGCCGGTCGATAAGCGGAATCAGGAATGCGGCGGTCTTGCCGCTGCCGGTCTCTGCGCTGACCACCAGGTCGCGGCCCTCGAGCGCCACGGGGATGGCTTCAGCCTGGACCGGCGTCGGATTGTGATAGCCGCAATCACGAATGGAGCGTTTAAGCTCGGGGGGGAGAGAAAATTCGGTAAAAGACAAGCTTACACTTCGACCGTCGCCTGGAGACGGCAATACGGCCCTTCTAGAAATCGGGGATTCAAAAAGTGGGCGCTATCGGAGGCGGCGCCC
Organism: Candidatus Binataceae bacterium; assembly: GCA_035500095.1. Lineage (NCBI taxonomy): Bacteria > Candidatus Binatota > Binatia (SeqCode) > Binatales (SeqCode) > Binataceae (SeqCode) > Binataceae bacterium (SeqCode). The sequence continues at coordinate 16,903 of DATJXN010000078.1, read as the reverse complement.
TGGTCGGCCTCTGCGGGCATTCGCAGATAGTGTACCTGCCAGAGGGTACGAAAGCAACGGGACGGCCTCCCGGGTCGCTCCGGCCTTCCCGCGGCAGGCTCCGGGCCCGAGGGTCCGGAGATTCATCCCCGGCGGCGCGGGGCGCTCGGCGCGGGCGCGGCAGCCGGCGCTTCGGCTTCGGCCTCCGCGTGACCGTTCTCCGCCGAGGGCGGCGGTGGAGGACCGACCTTGAGCGCGACCTTGGCACGCACCTTGGTCTCGATTTCGTCGGCCAGCGTCGGATTGGCCTTTAAGAGGTCGCGCGCGTTCTCGCGTCCCTGCCCGATCCGGTCGCCGCCGTAGGAATACCAAGCCCCGAGTTTCTCGATAATGCCGTGCTCGACCGCGAGGTCCACCAGCTCGCCCTCCTTGGAGATGCCCGAGCCGTAGAGGATGTCGAACTCGGCCTCGCGGAAGGGCGGCGCGACCTTATTCTTGACCACCTTGACCTTGGTGCGCGAGCCGATCACTTCGGTCGCGGTCTTGATCGTGCCGATGCGGCGGATGTCGATGCGGATGGAGCTGTAGAACTTGAGCGCGTTGCCGCCGGTGGTGGTCTCGGGATTGCCGAACATCACGCCGATCTTCATCCGGATCTGGTTGATGAAGACCACGATGGTGCGCGAGCGCGAGATGATCGAGGTCAGCTTGCGCAGCGCCTGCGACATCAGCCGCGCCTGCAGGCCCATCTGCGGCTCGCCCATCTCGCCTTCGATTTCCGCCCGCGGCACCAGCGCCGCCACCGAGTCGATCACCAGAACGTCGATCGCGCCCGATTGCACCAGGGTCTCGACTATTTCGAGCGCCTGCTCGCCGTTGTCGGGCTGCGAGATGAGCAGGTCCTCGACCACCACGCCGAGCTTGCGCGCGTAAGCGGCGTCGAGGGCGTGCTCGGCGTCGATGAACGCGCAGACGCCGCCGCGTTTTTGCGCTTCCGCGATACACTCGAGGGCGAGCGTGGTCTTGCCCGAGGATTCCGGCCCGTAGATTTCAACCACGCGCCCGCGCGGCAATCCGCCCACGCCGAGCGCCAGGTCGAGCCCGAGCGAGCCGGTCGAAATCACCGAGAGGTCGGACTCGATCGTCTGCTCGCCGAGCTTCATGATCGAGCCTTTGCCGAATTGCTTTTCGATCTGGCTGAGCGCCAAATCCAGGGCCTTGGTCTTGATATCCTGCGCCATGGTTTTCCCGTCCGATGATCTTTCCCGATGATCTTGCCGTCCGGCGGGGTCTATAACTCCTATGCGAAAGCAAATCTTGTCACAAAAAGCCGCGGATAGCGCTATGCGCGCCGCACGGCCATCCACACCACCGCGTTAATCCTGACTGTTCACCCCCAGACCGCGGGTTTCTCCGCGATCATCGTCCGTCTTCGCGCTGGCCAAGCGCGAAGGCGTCGAGTTCGTAGTAGGTTGACCCCTCGGGCCCCGTTTCGCTCCGGTAGAGTATCATCCGTTCGACCCGCGACACTCCGAAGCTCAGATTCGCGGCCTCGCCGAGCGAGCGCCGGAGCAGCCTTGCCGACCGCGGCGAGCGTATGCGGCCGATCGTCAGATGGGGCGCGAAGGCGCGCCGCTCGGGGCTAAAGCCGCATCGCTTAACCGCCGCCGCCACCCGCGCCGCCAGCGCAACCAGCCCGTCTCCGTCGAGACCGACCCAGATGACCTGTGGGCGCGACGGGTTCGGAAAGACGCCCACGCCCTGCGCCGCGATCTCGAACGGCGCGGTAGTCTCGGCGATCGCGCCGAGCGCGTCCGCGACCGCGGCAAGACGTTCGGGCGCGACGGCGGGGCCGAGAAAAAAGAGCGTCAGATGGAAATTCTCCCGCCGGACCCATCGGATACCGTCGTCGCGCGCGCGATCCCGAGGCTCGGCGCTTGCGGATTCGTCGTGCCGGGGAGCGCGCAGGCGGCCGATCAGTTCAGCGATCGCGTCGTCAACCGCGCCGTCGAGCCTAAGCGCGATAAAGGCGCGCACGCGCTCGGGCAACGAATCGAAGCCGGCGATGTTTGAGGTAGGCATCGGTGCAAAGACCGATACGTCTCGCAGCGTCTAATGCGACAGCCGATCCTCGACCAGCACCAAGCGGTCGTTGCCGAAGAACATCTCGCCGTCGACGAACATCGTCGGCGAGCCGAAACCGCCGCGCGCGATCAGCTCTTCGGTGTTGACGCGCAGTTTGTCCTTGTATTCCGGGGCGGCGATCTTTTTGAAGAACTCGTCCTGGTCGAGACCAACCGCGCGGACAACTTCGCGCAAGACCTCGTCGCGGCTGATATCGCGGTCCTCTCCCCAGTAAGCCTCGAACACCGCGCGCGAGTATGGCGCGACCTTATCGTGCTCGATCGCGACGAACGCCCCGCGCATCGCCTTGACCGAGTTTACCGGGAAGACCGTGGGATGGCCGATCCTGAGGCCGTAGAGCCTCGCCCAGTCCTGCATGTCCTTGTCGTAGTAGCGGACCTTGGGTTTGACCGGATGCTCGCGGCCCTCGTACACCGACGGATTGACGGCGTTGAAGACGCCTCCGACCAGGATCGGGCGCCATACAAGTTCGGCGCCATGGCGGCGCGCGACTTTTTCGATCTGGCTGAAGGCCAGGTAGGTCCAGGGGCTGGAGCAATCGTAGAAAAATTCAAGTTTCCGGGCCATTTTTCACGGCCTCACTTTTTTGAAATCGCGCCAGGCGCGCGCAACGGATGCAATAGCAGAGCCCAAGCCGCCTCCCCAAACCGGTGCCGCTACCGCAATCATCGCGAGGCCTCTTGCGAGGCGCTTGGGTCGGGGCTCGCGGGGTCGATCACCTTGACCAGGTCGATTCGGACGCTGCCGATAAAGACCGCCGACTCGACCCGCAGAGGCAAACGGCGCGCGTCGGCCGACACCCAAAGCGTCGTATCGTGCACCTCGTCGTTGATCTTGCCGTCGCTGAGATACGTGACCGAGGGCACGATCCTGAAGGCGTCGAACTCGCCGAGCGGCGTGCCGATTCGCTCGCGCCGCACCACCTTGAGCTCGAAAATGTAGCGCGTCGTGCCACTGAAGGCGTCGAAGCTCATCGAGTCGCCCGCCTCAAGCGGCTGCGACAGCGCCATCATCGCCCCCGACACGGGCCCCGAAGGATTGTAGGAGAGAAACTTGCGGATCTGGGTGCCACGCGGGCCGTGCTTGACGAGCGTGACCACGTGCTGGCGATGGTCGAAGGTGACGTTGAAAGTGTCGTGGCGGCGGCCCTCGTTCTGACGGATACTCATATCGGCAGGCTTGAGCGAGCCGGCGGTGAAATCCTCGCGCAGGTAATCGCGCATCTTGTAGAACTTGTCGGTCAGGCGATTGGTGTTAATCCAGATTTCCGCGCTGAGCAGCCCGGGATCGCCCGGATCGCCACGCAACAGAACCTTGCCGCCGGCCGCCGGAATACCGATCCACGAGCCCTGGTAAACCAGTTCCTGGCCCGGATGAAACGGGATCTGGCCGGGTGAATAGCTCGGTACGCGCACTCCGTGAGGAAGCGGCCGCGGCCCCGTCGCCGGATCGGCAACGTCGGCATAGGCTTGGGCCGCGCGCATCGCGCGAAGCGGGCCGGCGGAGCAGAACTCGCCTCCGCCAATGGTCGTGACGATGGCGATTAATCCGCCGATCGTGGCGATTACCTTGGGCCGGCTGAAACCGATGCTTGCAAAGAACGTCATTTTCACCGATGATTTTGCCTAAACCCGCGAGGACATGGAATTGTCGAAAGTTGGGCTGATTTTTTCCTCAGGCCTGCTGTTGGCCCTGGCGATGCCTCCGGCCCCGGCGCGCGCGCAGTTCGGAAGCTACGCTCAGCCGGGCGGCGGCGGCAACCTCATGGGCAAAATGATGCAGGGCGCCGGCCAGAAGGGACAGGATACCAAATCTCCCGACCAGGCCGAGACCGACGCGAAGAAAGGGATGTCCGACGCCGATCCGCGCGTGCGCGCCGAGGCGCTCGACAAGCTGCGCAACATCAACGATCCGAAGGCGCAGCAAATTCTGATTCAGGGGCTCGACGATCAGGATATCCGGGTCAAGATTCGCGCGATCGATATCCTCGGCGCTCAGGAGGCTATGCTCGCAGTGCCCCTGATGACGCAGCAGTTGTTCCTGCGTGAAACCCAGCCCGTGGTGAAGCTCCATATCGTCGCCGCGCTCGGCAGGATCGGCGATTCGCGCGGCACCTTGCCGATCGTCGGCTACCTGAAAGAGGCCTCCGACGACGCGGCGCGCGGCACCGCAGTGTTCGCGCTGGGCGAGATCGGCGACCCGCATGCCTCCGATGTCCTGGTCCAGACTGTCGCCAACGACAAAAACCCGATGGTGCGCAAGCTGGCGCAGGAAGCGCTGGAGAAAATCGACGGCGAGCTGCCCACCGTGCACAGCGAGCAGCAAACCGCTCAGAGCGATTCCCGCCTGATTCCGACCGACCAGCGGCTCAACAAGCTGCGCGAGGCCGACCGCGAGATGCAGAAAATGGGCGGCGGCGGCGACTGAGCCGTCAACTCCGTCTGTGCTGCGAATTCCATCCGTTCCGGCGGAAGCCCGCCGTACGAATCGGTTCGTACATGCATTGCTGCGTCTTGTCTTCCTGGTGTGTCAGCAGGCGCGGATGGTGACTTTCCTCAACAGGGGCACACGGGCGGGCAAATACGGCCAAGATGCGAGAGGAAGAGGCGAGAGAAAGAGGCGGAGCCGGGTGGGGGGACTACCCCGGCCCCGCCCTTGGCAGGAGACTTTCCAGTCGCAGGCTCGATCAGTAGTTACGAAGGTGCAAGTCATTGGTTACACGGGTTGCACGCGCCATCCCGATTTTTTGTCTGCGGATTGACGGACCCGGCGCCCCCCGTTTCGTATTTCGAGGTTGCCGAGGATGCGCTCGCGAGCGTAGTCCGCTGCGACGATTTTGCCGCCGCTTCCTCGACCACGATCGTCATCTTCATCCCGCCGTGGCCCAATCCGCAGTAGTGATCGCAGATCGTGGCGTAGGAGCCTGTCTTCCCCGGCGTTATCGTGATGTTGGTCGTCTTGCCCGGCTCGATGTCGGTGTCGATGCCGAACTCGCGGACCATGAAGCCGTGGACGCGGTCGGCGCTCGTCAACTGCAGGGTGGCCGGCTGGCCCTCGAAAAGTACGATTCGATCGGGCGTGAAATGGTATTTGCTCGCCGTGATCTTGACCATCTGCGGCGTCTCGGCAGCGTTCGCGGGGGCCGCCGTCCCCCGAGTAGGCAGTCCGGTTGTGAGGCTCAGGATGCCCAGCACAGCAAGTTTTCTAGTCAGCGTCATCTGATGAACTCCCATCGATCGAGTCGTTGCCCTTGATCATCTGCTGCATGCCCGACAGCCCCGAGAACTCGGCTTTGGCGAGCACGACGTCTTTAACCTCAAGCTTCACGGCGTCGTCGTTGGCGCCCGTTTCATCGACGAGCCGGATTCCCAGCTCCGTGAACGGATCCTCCTTGTTGAATGCGAGCGGCGTCTTGCTCTCGGCTGTCGCCGGGTCGTTGAAGGCGAAGATGAGCGAACGCGCCGCGTAGTGCCTGACGTTCCCGCGCTGATGGACGTCGTGGCGATGGATATGGCCGTACAGCACGGTCACGTTTTCGTACTTCGCGAGCGCATTCATCACGGCGTCACCATCGCGCGTGAACCATTCCCATTCCGGCTTCAGATCGAAGAGCGGCCGGTGCGTGAAGACGATGATGGGGACGGTCCTGGGAAACCGCGCGAGGTCAGCCTTGAGCCAAGCCATTTGCTCCGCGCCAACCTTGGGACTTCCCTGCGACACGTTGTCGAGCGCGATGAAATGGACGCCCTTGTGATCGAACGAGTAGTGGGTTTCGCCGAAGTGCTCGCGGTAGAGCATGCCGCCGTCGAGCGCCGCGTCGTTTTCGCCGGGGACCGTGCGGATGGCGCGTGTCTTGAGGCCGCCCGCAATTTTTTTGAACTGCCGCATGCGCCGGGCGTGCACGTCACGGTCGTCGGCGTCGTGAGTCAGGTCGCCGGTGAACAGCACGAAGTCCGGTTGTTGCGGGGACTTGTTGAGCAGGGCAACTGCGCTCTCGAAGGCCCTGGTGCCGAGCGGGTCAGGCGGTCCCTGGAACCCAACGTGCGTATCGCTGAACTGCGCGAAGGTGAAGCTCGCCGGCGCCTCGCTGTTGACTCGTTTGAAATAAGAATTGATTTCGTCCGCTTCAGAGCGGCGCTCCAGAAACGGCGCAAACTTGTAAAGCACGCCGATCCCGATCGAAGTCCCCGCCATCCTGAGAAACGACCTGCGGTCCACTTGCTCTTTCATGCTTGTTCTAGCTCCTCGCAAGGACTGCATCTCCGCCGCTGGGCTGCATCCGGAACTAGCTCCTTGCGCCGCCGGTTCCTGACGTTAAGACTTCATCGGCATGCCGCTTATTCCCGAAGCTGCTCGGGCGGCGCCGGTGGGAATAAACACGGCTCGCGGGCGGTCTATGTCACGAGTGCGCCACGGGGCGACGGCTGACGGATGAGGACCGCCGAGCAAGGAAAGAAGAGCGCCTGGTGGATCGCGAAGAGGCACAGAAGTTCAAGCAAAGCCTTCTCGAGTGGCTCAACGACGCCTACAACCTGGCGCGATGGCTCGTGCGCGACGACCAGGACGCGCAGGACGCGGTGCAGGAGGCGTTCGTGCGCGCGGCGCGCTTCGCCGGCGGCTTTCGCGGCGGCGACCGGCGCGCCTGGCTGCTCGCGATCGTGCGCAATGTCTGTTACACGCTGCTCTCCCGAAATCGCACCGCGGCCGACAACGTGGCCTTCGACGAGGAACTGCATCACGGCTCGGCCGATCAGGCCGCGGATCCCGAGACGATGGCGTTCAACCGGGTCGATCGAGAGGTGCTCATCCGCGCGCTCGAGGCGCTGCCGGTCGAGTTTCGCGAGGCGATCGTGATGCGCGAGATGGAAGGGCTGTCATACCAGGAAATCGCCGGCGCCGCCGGCATTCCGATCGGGACCGTGATGTCGCGGCTTGCGCGGGCGCGCGAACGCCTGCGTCTGGCGCTGAGCGGCAAAGCGGGCGAGTCGGGGCAATCCGGCCGCGTCCGGCAAATCAGGTGAGCGCGGAGACGTGCGCGTGAACTGTACCGAGGCCAAGCCCCTGCTCCATGCCTATCTCGACGGCGAACTGGGGCTCGAGTCGGCGCTCGAAATCGAGCGCCATCTCGAGCAATGCGCGGATTGCGCGCGCGAGCGCGCCGCGCTCGCTTCGCTGAGCGTGGCGCTCGGCGACCCGGCGTTGCGCTTCGGCGCGCCGGAGGCGCTGCGCCGGCGCGTCGGCGCCCCGGTTGCGGGCGAGGCCGCGGGGGGCGCAACCGCGCCCGGCGGCGGCGGTGGCTTATCGCAGGCATTGCCGGATGGGCGGTTGCGGGTGCGGCTCTCGCGATGCTCGCCCTCGTGACCCTGAGCCGCGGCCCCAGCCTGCCACGCGCGGGCGGGGGTACGATATCCGAGGGCGGCGCTTGGGCCGGAGTTGTCGCGCGCGAGGTCCTGACGAGCCATCTGCGCTCGCTGATGCCGGGTCATCTGATGGACGTCGTCTCGACCGACCAGCACACGGTCAAGCCATGGTTCGACGGCCGCGTCGATTTCTCGCCGCCGGTCAACGATTTTGCCGCCGCCGGTTTTAGCCTCGCCGGCGGCCGTCTCGACTACCTCGACGGGCGCGCCGTGGCGGCGCTGGTTTACCGGCGCCGCAAGCACATCGTAAATGTCTTCGTCTGGCCGGCTGGCGACCGCTCCCAGAGCGCCCTCGAGAGTACCGCACATGACGGTTACAACCTGATGCATTGGCGGCGGGACGGGATGAACTACTGGATCGTGTCCGACCTCAATGCGCAGGAGATGAGCGAATTCGCGCGCCTGCTGCGCGGCGAGGCCGCCTTACCGGCGCCTCATTCCTGATGCATTTCGTCGCGGATTGTCGTCTGTGGGCGAGCTATGCGCCGGCGCAGGCGTGCCGTGGTACGCTGGGTTTGTGCGGAGCAGGAATTCACGCGTATTGGCGATCCTTTTGATGCTGGCGCTTTCCATGCTGACGGCACCCGGATGCGTGCAGGAGGAGCGACACCAGGAAGAAATGATGCATCAGCGGATCGTCACGCTTAACCGGGCGAACGTGATGGTGATGACCGGCGATCTACCGGAGTCTCATCGCAGCCTCGGCGAGATAAAATACAGCGAGCCCTTCTCGGGCGAGGCGATCGAGACCGATCACATCAACGAGAAATTGCGCGGCCTCGCGATCGACCAGTACCAGGATCGAGTTGACGCAATTATCCACGTCACGACCGGCGCGAGCCCGGACGGCCGCGATTTTCTCGTTTCCGGAGAGGCAGTCGAGGTTCTGGGACCGTGCACGTTCTGCCGGCACAAGGAAGTGACGGAGGTCGACCGGCCGAACCCCGAGCAGCGCGAAATCCCGGCGCCCAAACTGGAAGTCGGCGACACCTGGATCGCGCGACTCAACAATACCGACGGCAAGATCGTGGTGGAGCAGATCACGGGCAACCGCGTCATCATCAACTGGTTCGGCCATCGGAACACCTACACACTCGAGGGCAACCTTGTCTCCGGCCACGTCGGCACCCTGATCGGTTCGTTCGATCCCGATCTCGGCACGTTGAAATTTCCGCTCTGGGCGGGGAAGAAGTGGTCAAAGGACTGGCTGCTCAAGACCGAGCAGGGCCGGATCTGGGGCAATACCCATGGACAGGCGCTTGATTGGGAGCAGGTGACCGTGCCGGCGGGAGCGATGAACGCGCTCAAGCTTAAAATCGTGTACCGGACCGGGCTGTCCAACACGCAGATGACCTGCTGGTACGCGCCGGAGGTGAATGCACTCGTCAAGTGCGACACCACCGATCCGGATTTCAAGAGCCAGGAGATGGTCTCGTATCGACCGGCCAGCGCCGACGCCTCGCGATAGACGGCTCGGCTCTCGCGCCGCATTCAAGCGCCGATCAGACCTTGATCAAGTTCGCGGTGTTGCCGCCTGGGCGCGGCCGGCCGGGAAAAACTTTTGCCATCTGCTCTTCGCCGAGTCCCATGTGCTCCTGCAGCACGGTCGCGATCGGCTCGCGAAAGTCCGTTGTCACTGCGAGGTCGCGCTCCTGGTAAAGCCGCTGCGTCGAGAGTCCGGGCCATGCGGCGTACACCTTGCCTCCCCGCACCGGACCGCCCATCACCCACATCACGTTGCCATGGCCATGGTCGGTGCCGCCGTTGCCATTTTGGCGCACGGTGCGTCCGAACTCGGAGATGACCAGGATGACCGTGTCCTGGTAATGCCGCCCAAGCGCGGTTGCGAAACTCGCGAGGCCCTCGCCGAGCGGCTGCAGATGGTTCGCAAGCTGGCCCCGCGACGACCCCTGGTTGACGTGCGTGTCCCATCCGCCGAGCGCGAGAAACGCAAGCCGGATACCGGGGTCGCGCGCGATGAGGCGCGCAAGTCGCCCGGTGTCGTCGGAGAATCCTTTGGGCGACGGCGCGCCGTTGTTGGCTTCGGCCATGTCCTGTTCGAGCTCGCTCATCAGCCTGGTGCGCGCGCTGCGCCCTTCCTTGTAGGCATGGCTCAGCGGGTCGCTGCCGGCGTACATCCGGTCGAAAGCGGTCTCGACGATCGGCCGGTCCATCGGCAGCGGCCGCGCCGCGGCGCGTCCGAGCGCGATATTGGCGACCGGCATCCGGCCCGAAAGGATTCGTGGAACGTTGGCGCCGAGGCTCAACGCCTCGGTGGGCGAGGCCTTTCCCGGCATCACCGCGAGCACCCGGTTCATCCATCCATCGGCGGTGCTTTTCACGCCCGGTGTGCCGCTTTCCATGTAGTCCTGGGCGTCGAAGTGCGAGCGCGTAGGATCGGGCGAGCCGCAGGCGTGAACGAAGGCCAGCGTGCCGTCGCGCCACTGCGGTTCGAGCGATACGAGCGCCGGATGCATCCCGAAGAAGCCGTCTAGATTGATCGCCGCCCCGTCGCCGCCGGCGCGCGCGATCGCGAGCGTCGGACGCGAATCGTAATAATTCGGCTCGCCGAACGGCACCACGATGCTGAGCCCGTCCACCGCGCCGCGCATGAAGACAACCACCAGGCGCTTGCGGCTTGAATCGCCTCCGAGTGCGCGCGCGGCCCACGCGGTCGGACTGAGTATCACCACGCCGGCTGCGCCGAGCGCCGCCGCGCGGCCAAGAAAGGCGCGCCGGTCCATCCTGGTCGCCAGTGCGCCTTGCGCACATCGATCTTCGCCGCGATCGCTTTTCACGACTGCCTCGCTGCGCCTGCTCCTAGCGCACCATGAATTCCGGACTGCCGAGGATAAGCGCGGAGCGCAGCTGCGCCGGTGCGGCTTCGAGCGCCTCGCGCGTGTTGGCCGAGAAGTTGCCGCCGAGCGAGGCGATGAGTTGCGCCGAATCCGGCGGCGTCATCGCCGGCCCCCTGCCGCGCGCGGGATTTTGGTCTTTCGGCGATCCGCCTTCGGGCGGGATCTCGTAGGTTTTCGCGCCCGCGCCGCCTCCGGTTTTGAACTTCACGCGAATCGGCGCGCCTGTGCCACCACCGCTGCCCGTGTTGTCGAAGGGAGGCGCGAGCAGCGGCAGATGGCCCTGGCCGAGCGCGGTTGCGAAACTGAGGCGCGTCATCATTGCCTCCGGGTTGAGCCACGCCTCGCGCGTGTTCGCGTAGCCGTCGGGCGTTTCGTGCGCGTAGGGCGCCATCCCGAGTAGCATCATGGTGCCGAACAGCGGCCGGTAGTTGGTGATCTGCGGCGCGCCGGTTACACGCGCGGCCGAGAGAACGTATTCGTACGGCGTCTTGAACTTGGCGCCGTAGTAGCGCTCGTCCCAGAACTCGGGACTGAAGAAGAGCGTCTCGAGCGTGGCGCGGATGTCGCCCTGGGACTGCTCGAAGCGCGCGGCCATCCGCGCGACCAGCGTATCGGGAGGATTATCCGCCACGAAGTATTGCGCGAGCTGAAGACTCAGGTGATGCGACGTAGCGGGAGCGAGCGCCAGAACGTCCAGCGCCTGCTCGCCCGTAGCGATTCCCGCGCTGCCGCTGTAGGAGCGGCCGAGAAAGATCTGATCACTGAAGTCGTGGCGGTCAGGGTCGAAGTAAAAGCCGTAGGGGTCGTTTACCGCGCCCGGCAGCGGCATCCGGCGGCCCTGCGGCCACGGCCTCCATCCGGCCATCCTGCCCAGGCCCGGAGCGCGTGGCCCCGGCGCGCCCGATCCGGCGGCGCCCATCCGCATCCCGGCCTGGCCCCGCTTGGGCAGGCCCCATCCGGTAAGAATATGCGCGAGCGCGGTGACGTCAGCCTGCGAGTAACCGCCGTTGACGCCGAGCGTGTGCAGTTCCATCACCTCGCGCGCGTAGTTTTCGTTGATCCCCTCGAATTTGCCGCGCCGCGCCGCGCCGCCCGGCGCGCTGTTCTGCCAGTTATCGAGGTAGAAGAGCATCGCGGGATGCTTCGCGGTCGCGCCGAGCAGCGCACGGAAGCGGCCCATCGTGTGCGGCCGTATCGCCTCCTGCTCGTACGCGCCGATCCACAGATGGCAGAGCCCTTTGCCGGCGAAAACGTTGAAATGGTTGAACCAGAAGGCGGTCATCACCTCCTGCAACTGGCGCGGTCCATAGATCGCGCGCATCAGCCGCCCGGCGACCGCCTCCTGGAGAATCACTTGCGCGCGCCGGCGCGCGTCCTTTTGCGCGTCCTTGTCTCCCTTGGCCTGCCGCATGGGGAGTTGATAGGTCGCGAACAGTTCGACCGGGTTCATGTGCAGGGCTTCGAGGGCGTCGACGCGGCGCGCGAGGTCGGGCGGCACCGGGATCGATTCCGGGTCGAGTTGTTCGCGGATATAGCGTTGGACACCGATTTGGTTGACTCGCTCGATGTCGCCCGGACGTGGCCCGTAGCCGAGCCGATTGAGCGCATGCAGGGGGCGCTTTTCCTGCGGCATGTCGCCGACTCTAAGCATCAGACGCCTCGCCAGAGTTTACCCGGGCTAATCTGAGAATACGACGATGAGCGGGCGCGGTTTCGATGCGTCGAGCGAGATGCGAAAGCTGAGGGTACGGCGGCGAGATGGGGCAGCGAGCGATCCGTACGCTCGAAAACGAGGTCCGCCGACGGAAACGGGATGGCGCGGCGGCGTGCGGTATATCGGAAAGCGTGGGCGCAAAAGTGGGGCGAGCCTTAGGCCTCGCCCCACTGATTGCGCATGCGTGCTTTACTCTGCGCCCGGACTGCGAGTCTCTTCCCGATGCATGGCCTTCGTTTCGCTCATCATCAAGTAGGGACCCGGATCAGCCAGGAACCGTTCCTTCGAGCCCTGGTACTTGTTGAAGTAGAGCTGCAGGTCGGGATACTTGCCCACCCATGAATCATCCTTGACGACTGCGGGATTCTGTTTCAGCCGCCGCCACATCCGATGATGCATCTTGAGCACGCGATGGAAAGCTTCCAATTCATTCGCATGCTCGTCGGTGGCGGCCGGCGCGGCGCTGGCGGCTTCCGGAGCGGCCGGAGCAGCGGCTGCGGGAGCGCTCGCGGGAGGCGCTGCCGGCGGCGCGGCAGGCGCCTGTGCCGTTGCAATGCCGTAGCCGGCTCCCACGAAGAGCGCGCCAATCAACATTGAAGCGAATCGTTTCATGCCTTCGTCCCCTCCCTCGGTCAGGTGAGTTGGTCCGCTGCGATTACCATGCGGTTGCGCCCCCGCGCAACCATCGAGCCGCTCCCCAAAAACCACAAACACCGAAAGTCCCGCGTATCTTACGAAATACGGCCCGCGTGATGCTAGTGCGGTGTCCTGGAAATAAGTTTCATCCCGAAGATCTCGAGGCTGTCATTCCGAGCGCAGCGAGGAATCCCGGCTGCATCCACGAAAAACGAATAAAGATCCGGGATTCCTCGGTCGCCGACTCCTTCGGAATGACAACTTGACGCTTTTCCGAATATGCAAGTTATTTACGCGACATCACACTAGCGCGGCGCGCGTCCCCAGGCCTCGATCAAACTCTCGAAGGCGCTGCGCAGTTCCGGGTCCTTGAGCTCGGGCAACTCGACCGCGCGCCGCGGCGCGCGCGCTACGGTGCGCAGACGCGGGCGCGTGGGCCGGCGGCTTAGCCGCCCCTGTATGAAGCGCAGGTCGCGCACGGCGTCATCGCCGACGCGGGGCGCGAGCCGCGCCAGAATTTCCCTTTTGAGGAGGTTCAACTCCTGTATCCACATCGCACCGGAAACCCTGACCACGGCGGTATGGAATTTAAGCTCGACAACCTCGGTGCGCCGGGCGATCGTTTCTCCGACGACTTCGGGCCACGCCTGGACCAGGCGCACGATCGCGAAGTGGCCCTCGGAATCGAGCCGGTCGATAATCGAGCCGAGGGTGCTAGCGATCGGCTCGGGAGCCCTGCGCCGTCGTACAGCCATCGCGCATAACGATAGTCCTCCGGGAGCCACGTGCAATGGCTGAAAGGTCATTCAAGGCATCTCTGTTTGGGCTAAAGACGATCAAATTTCCACAGGAGGAAGGATTGATTGTGACTGATTTTCGCTCACCGTTCGAATTAGCGATACTTATAAAAGCGAAGATTTCTCGAAGATTTATCAACAACCCTTTCTATAGGTTGTCCACAATTTGTACTACACTATTTGTGGTAGTCAGGGTCTTGACTATGATGCTCACAGGAGTAACGTCCGAACTTACCAAATTGATAAATCACGTGTGGCGGTGAGGGGCAGGAGGGGACGATGGCGGCTGGTGAATTGACGATGGCTGGACTCGATAAAAAACCACCTAAAGCGGCTGAACGTACTCTGACGCCATCGCGCGCCGGGCTCGCGCTGGAACGGTTTTTCAGCCGCCCGGGCGTCGATCCGTTCAGCGAAGTCGAATGGGAGTTGCGCTCGGCCGTCATCGCCGGCGAGGACGGCCGGGTGGTCTTTGAGCAGCGCGACGTCGAGGTTCCCCGCATCTGGTCGCAGACCGCGACCAACGTAGTGGTCTCCAAATACTTCCGCGGGCCGCTCGGCAGCCCGCGGCGCGAATCCAGCGTCCGCCAGCTTATCGGCCGCGTGGTGGACACGATCACGGGATGGGGCGAGCGCCAGGGCTATTTCGCCGACGACGCCGGGCGCGACACGTTCAAGGCCGAGCTGACCGCCCTGCTGGTGACGCAGCGCGCGGCCTTCAACAGCCCCGTCTATTTCAACGTCGGCATCGAGCCCAAGCCGCAATGCTCGGCCTGCTTCATTCTGAAGGTCGAGGACAACATGGACTCGATCCTGAACTGGTACCGCAACGAGGGAATCATCTTCAAAGGCGGTTCGGGCGCGGGCGTCAATCTTTCCGCCGTGCGTTCGTGCCGCGAGAAGCTCTCTGCGGGCGGCACCGCCTCGGGCCCGCTCAGCTTCATGAAGGCGGCCGACGCTTCGGCCGGCGTGATCAAGTCGGGCGGCAAGACCCGGCGCGCGGCCAAGATGGTGGTGCTCAACGCCGACCATCCCGACATCGAGCTCTTCATCAAGTGCAAGCAGGAAGAGGAGCGCAAGGCCTGGGCGCTGATCGACGCCGGCTACGATTCCTCGCTCGACGGCCCGGCCTACGGTTCGGTGTTCTTTCAGAACGCCAACAACTCGGTGCGCGCGACCGACGAGTTCATGCGCGCGGTCGCCGCGGACGGCGAGTGGACCACCCACTTCGTCAAGGACCACAAGCCCGACGGGACGTACAAGGCGCGCGATTTGATGCGGATGATCGCGGAGGCGGCGCACGCCTGCGGCGATCCCGGGATGCAGTTCGACACCACGATCAACAACTGGCACACCTGCCCCAACTCGGGCCGCATCAACGCCTCCAATCCGTGCAGCGAGTACATGCATCTCGACAACTCGGCCTGCAATCTGGCGTCGATCAACGTGCTCAAGTTCCTCGACGAGCGCGGCGAGTTCGACGTGCGCGCCTTTCGCCACGCGGTTGACGTGATGATCACCGCGCAGGACATCCTGGTTGACAACTCGTCGTATCCGACCGATGAGATCGGGCGCAACGCGCGCGATTTCCGCGAGCTGGGCCTGGGCTACGCCAACCTCGGTGCGCTGCTGATGGCGCTCGGGCTGCCCTACGACTCCGACCAGGGCCGCAGCTACGCCGGCGCGATCACCGCGCTGATGACCGGCGAAGCGTATCTGCAGTCGGCGCGCATCGCGCAGACGATGGGTTCGTTCAATGGCTATTCGATAAACCGCGAGCCGATGCTCAAGGTGATCGCGAACCATCGCGAGAAGGCCTACGAGCTCGACTCGGCCCACGTCCCGCTCGGCCTCTTGCGCGCGTCGCGCGAGGCCTGGGACGAGGCCCTCGAGTTCGGCGAGAGCGCGGGCTACCGCAACTCGCAGGCGACCGTGATCGCCCCCACCGGCACCATCGCCTTCATGATGGATTGCGACACCACCGGCATCGAACCCGACATCGCGCTGGTCAAGTACAAGAAACTGGTGGGCGGCGGGATGCTCAAGATCGTCAACGGCACCGTGCCGCGCGCGCTGAAGCGCCTGGGCTACGATTCGCGTGAGGTTCAGGAAATCGTCGAGTACCTCGACGAGCACGAAACCATCGAGGGCGCGCCGCAGCTGAGCGACGCCCATCTGCCGGTGTTCGATTGCGCCTTCAAGCCGCGCGCGGGCTCGCGCACGATTCACTACCAGGGCCATCTGCGCATGATGGGCGCGGTGCAGCCGTTCATCTCGGGCGCGATCTCGAAGACCATCAACATGCCGGCCGAAGCCGACGTCGACGACGTCGCCGAGGCCTACATGACGGCGTGGAAGCTGGGGCTGAAGGCGGTCGCGATCTACCGCGACGGATCGAAGCGCACCCAGCCGCTCAATACCGGCAAGGCCAAGGCCGAAGGCGAGGCCGCGCCCGCGGCGGCAGCGCTTGCGGCCGTGGCGGCGGCGGGCGCCGATCGCGGGCTCAACCGCAGGAAGATGCCCGACGAGCGCAAGTCGATCACGCACAAGTTCGATATCGCGGGCCACGAGGGCTACATCACGGTCGGCATGTACGACGACGGTCTGCCGGGCGAGATCTTCGTGATGATGTCCAAGCAGGGCTCGACCATCTCGGGCCTGATGGACTCGTTCGCGACCGCGATCAGCTACGCGCTGCAGTACGGCGTGCCGCTGCGGTTTCTGGTGGACAAGTTCTCGCACATGCGCTTCGAGCCGTCGGGTTTCACCAAGAATCCGCAGATTCCATACGCCAAGTCGATCGTCGATTACCTGTTCCGATGGCTCGCCTCCAAGTTCCTCGACGAGGAGGCACGGCGCGAGGTCGGCGTAGTCGCGCCCGAGGCGCGCGCGGATGCTGCGCCGGCGCCGCCGATGGCGATCGCGGGAACGCCGGCTGCGCCGGCGGCCGAAGCGGCGGGCGCGGGATCGCGAGCGCGCCAGGCGTTCATCAACCAGGCCGACGCGCCGCCGTGTCCGGATTGTGGATGCCTGATGGTGCGCAACGGGACTTGCTACAAGTGCATGAACTGCGGCGCGACCAGCGGTTGTTCGTGAGCGCAGGAGCCGGTCGGGTTTCAATACGCTCGTCCCGTTAAGTGGGCGAGGGTTCGGGATGAAACGATGTTGGCGGGGGTGCGGCGGTGCGGGGTGAACCGGGGAGAGGTTGCGGATGGGGGGAGGCTCCCTCTGTGGGGGAGTGGTTTCTTGAATCGAGCGGGCGACGTGGCGGGCACGGGATGAGGAAGCAGGGGATCAGCCTCGCTTGAGAAGTGTGGGGCGGGGTTGTGGATGTGGAGCGGCGGGGGGCCGGGC
>DATJXN010000077.1 GCA_035500095.1 Candidatus Binataceae bacterium | reverse complement strand
GTCATAGCTGTCGTCGCAGTAGTGGCAGTACTGATGCTTGAGCTTCTTGATCGCTTCCACGTCTTCAATCAGCCGAACCCGCCTTTCCAAATCGTCGACGTTCATTTGAGGATCCTCCTTCGCTGAAGGTTACGATGTGCGGAACATTAACCGCGGCCGGCAGGGTAGAGAGCAGCGCTAATGCCCCCGCATGTCAAGGAATATCGGAAGACAGCGGTGCGCGCGCGATGCCGCGCGTGCGCCGGAGCAACCGTCAGCGGCGGAGCCGAGCGAAGATCGGGCAAGCGTTCAGCGCCCGGCAACTTACTTCAGGATCGAATGCTTGCGGCAGAAATCGGTCGCCAGTTTAGCGGTCAGCGACGGGTCCTCGAACATCGGATAATGGCCGATACCCTTGAGATACGCCACTTCGGAATGCTTAAGCAGCTTGGCGGTTTCTTCGACCAGCGGCCTGGGCACCCAGAAATCGTCTTCGCCGCATATCAGCAGCATCGGGCACTCGACCGCGCCGAGCAGCTTGCGCACGTCATGCGTCGCCCAGGCCACGAGGTCCCCGACGGCGCTGACCTGCGGCCCACGATGCTGCCAGCGCAGCTCGACGATTTTTTCCTCCGCGCAGTTTCTATTGAGCGATTCCGTGGCGGCCCGCTCGAGCTGATCCTGCCATCCGGGTCCCCACGCCGGAAGCGCCACGCCCGCGGGACTCGGAAAAGTGGGCGAACGCGACATTCCCTCCATCGGTATCCCGGCCGCCATCTCGCGCCAGTGATGCGCCGCGTAGTCGAGCGTGATATCGCCGCCGATCGAGCATCCCATGATCACCGGCTTCTTCAGCCCCAGCGTATTCGCAAAGGCGTGCACGAACTCGGCGTGCTCGTGGATCGTGCGATGGGGCTTCCAGTTGACCGGATAGGAACGCGAATGGCCCGGCAGATCCGGCGCATAGGCGTGAAACCCCCGCTCGGCCAGAAGGGGCAACAGGTATGAATACTCGAGCGAGCACGCTCCCGCGGTATGAACGCAGACTATCGGATAGCCATCGCCGATTTCATCGTAGAAGATCCTGGTGCCGTTGACCTTGACGTAGTGCCCGCGAATATCTTCGGTGCCTGCCATAGTCGTGATCCTCTCAGCGCGAACTTCCGCGCACGCAATCGCGCAGCACGTAGGCCATCTGGAACATCGCCTCGGTGAGGCGGAACGCCTCCAGCAGATTTCCCTCGGTGCGAATTTCGACGTGCGGCGAGCCCGCGGTCGCGAGCGACGGGTCGTCCTCGAAGTACCGCTTGCCCGGATAGGTGAGATCCGACCAGAGCCTTTGCCCGCCGGTGAGCAGCTTCCACGAGGCTTCGCTGCCCGAGAATTTGAAGGTGTAGCCGAAGGGTGGAACGGCCGGCTGATGATCGATTACCTTGCCCTTGTAGATCTTGAGCCAGAGCAGATCGGTCCCGACCTCGAGCAGGACCGACCCGTCGAAAACCTGCGCCTGTTCGCTGAAGGTCGGATGCGCGTTGAGCGCCGACACGAAGCGATCTTGGAACGCGCGATCAGCCAAAAATGACATGACTTTCCTCCGTGATGCGCTGATCGGGGTTGTACTGATACAGCGCCGCCGGAGCTTTCGAGTCCTCCGGCGGCGAAACCTGCGCCATAGTTTACGCCGAAAAAAGAAAAGTCAAGGCGAAGAGGAATGATCGTGCTCGCGGCCGCTCAGCCGGGCGGCGCGATAAGCGGGATCGTCTGATTGTCAGCCGCGAGTTCGATATCCGAGAATTCACAGTACGAATCGGTATGCGTGAAGACGCTGACGGCAATCAGCCAGACGGCGACGATATTTGCGGGCTGGGTTCCGATCGCGCGGCGGTAGTCGTCCCATACGCCGCGCTCCTCGCTGACCCTTTCGCCGAGCCGCTCCTTGCCCGAACGCACGACCATGTGAGTCTCGCGCTTGCTCCAGCGCGGAATCGGACAGCGGAAACTCCTCTCCGGCGTCATCGCGGCGCTCCACATATAGGTGAGGTCCTGTCCATTGTCGAATTCGACCGCGATGCTCAAGTAATCGTGCGTGGGCACCGCGTCTTCGCGCTCGGAAGCCGGGAGCGCGTCAATTTTCCACGACCACCGAAGCCTAACGGAGTCGTTGAACTTCAGATGCACGGGGCGCTGCAGAATCGTCGCATCGTCGTTGACACGGCATCGGATGATCGGCTCGCCCCGCACGCCGCGCCCGGAATCGAAGACGCCGGAGTCGCCGATCGACCACATATAGTGCCATCCCGCGGGCGTCAGAGCCGGATGCTTCAGCCGCTCAGCCTCCGCGCGCATGATAGCCGCACCGGCAGAGGCGCCAGCCGCGAGCCGCTCCAGCCCGGCTTGCGGCCCGGCTTTCCACCGCACGACCAGGACCGCGATCGTTCCCGCGATGCGATCGTAAGCGCGCGGATCAGTCGCGAGCGCCCCGTGGCGATCAGCCCAATCGCCGGGGAAGAGATTGCACAGGTAGAGTTCGCCGCCGCTCTGAGCGGTGAAAGTGTACGAGCGGCCGGGAGTGCGGAAGATCTCTCCCGCGATCCCGACTCGCATCCAGAGCGCACAATGGGAGCCGACCCAGATTTCGGGCGCCGCGGCGATACTGGCGCGCCCCGCGGAAAACACACTCACGCGATCGCCGGCGGACAACTCGATTCCGCTCGGCGTCCACGGCGGCCGATTGGCCGCGAGCCTCACTATCCAGCATTGCGCGATAGCGTCGCGTTCGGCCTCGGCGACGATCGGCCGGAGGGCGCTCTCGAACTGCTCGAGACTATCCATTTTTTGCGCCAGCCCGTTTCGGATACACGGGCGATACGGTCCTTATTTCTTCGGAAACACGCGCAGCGGCAGATCCGTCAGGCTCACGAGCCGGTTGTTATTGGTCCAGGCCACCGATCCAGCCACCTCGAACCGCTCGTACCGCGCCAGCAGCTCTTCGAACATGACGCGGATCTCGAGCCGCGCGAGATTCGCGCCGAGACAGAAATGCGTCCCAAGACCGAACCCGACGTGATTGTTCGGGTCGCGTGCGACGTCGAAGCGAAACGGATCTTCAAACGCGTCCTCGTCGCGGTTGGCCGACATCTCCCAGACCGTCACCTTCTGGCCCTTGGCGATCCGGCGCCCGTGCAGCTCGGTGTCGCGGGTCGTGGTGCGACGCTTGTACACCGACGGCGAGGTCCATCGCACCATCTCTTCGACCGCGGGCCTCATGACCTGCGGATCGTTGCGCAGCCGCTCGAGCTGTTCGGGCTTCTCTATCAGCGCGAGCAGCCCGCCTGCGATCGAACCGCGGGTGGTCTCGGCTCCGGCCGGAAAAAGCAGATTGAAGAAGGCGCGCAGCTCCTGGTTGTTGAGCTGAGGCGATCCGTCGTCCAGCCGCGCGTGAACGATGACGGACAAGATGTCGTCGCCCGGATTGGAGCGTTTGCTCTCAACTATCTTGTCGGCATACGCGCTCAGCTGCTTGAGGTATTGCGGCGACATGACGGTACCGTCGCCCGCGCCGATCGCGAGATCGACAATCTCGACTATCTTCGTGCGATCTTCCTGCGGCACGCCAAGCACCATACAGATCGCCTGGAGCGGCAGCTCGCGCGCGACCGCGGGGACGAAGTTGAAGGTCTCACCTAGCGGCACGGCGTCGAGGATCTCCCGCGTGCGCCGGCGCAGCTCGTCCTCCATGCGTCCGATCATCCGCGGGGTGAAGCCCTTGTTCACCAGTGCGCGCAGCCGGCGATGCTTGGGATCGTCGGTCTGGTTGAGCTGGTAACCCATACCTTTGCCGTCGTAAATCTGCGTACCGCCCAATTCTGAAGAGTAGGTCTCCGCATCCTTGAAGACGGCGACCACGTCGTCATAGCGACTGACAACCCAGAATCCGATGTTGTTAGGCGTGTAGCTGGTCGGTTCATGCCACCACACGGGCTCGTTGCGGCGAAGCCAGGTGAAAAAATCGTGCGGAAATCCATTGGCAAACGATCGGCTATTGGAAAGATCTACGAATTCCATCAAAGCTTCCTTGCAGTAGCGGCGCTCATAACGGCGTCCGCGCTCGCATTGCTCGCGCAAGAGATTGTATCACGATCGGCCCCTCGGAAGCGCTGAACTGGGAGCGATTTCCCTGCTCCTGGCCGATCCGCGCCAGATTCTCGCCCAGTTCGATTTGCGACGGCTCCCATAGGCGGAGAGCCGCGGCGACGTCGCGTCCGTGAGCGCCGAGGCTTTGGCCAAGCGCCACGGCGTTGGCGACCCCCTTGTAGGTGCTGGCCGCCGGGTGCGGCCGCGGAACGAAGGCGGCGTCGCCAAGCAGACAGACGCGCCCGAAGGCCATCCGCGGCGCCGCCAGATCGTAAATCGGCTGGATGAAGGGCTGCGCGGTAGCGGCGAACAGGCGCTGAAAAATTTCCGGCAGAACGCGGCTCGCGATCTCACCCTGGCGGCGCCTCAGCGCCGGCTCGACCGCTCCCTGCGGCACGGAATAGTCATGGATGAGCCCGCTTCGATCGGTAAGCGTTGCGCGAAGCTCATCGCCCTCGGGCACGTTCCAATACCAGACCCAATTGACCCGGCGCTCGCCCGCAGCGGTTTCGCCCGCGGGTCCCGGAACGAAATAACACAGCATCTGGGTATGCCGCGCATGAAAAAACGTGAACCTCTCGGCCAGCAGATCGTTCGCCCAATCGGCCACCTCGCGCTCGGGCACCATCCCGCGCCACGCAACATAGCCGGCGTAGCGCGCGGCTACGTCGGGCAGCAGCAGCCGGCGGGCGGTCGAGTTTGCGCCGTCGGCGCAAACGAGAAGATCGCAGGCAAGCTCGCGGCCGTCTTCGAGGCCAGCGTATGCGCGGCCCGGATCCTCCGAATCCTGCCGGATCGACGCGAGCCGCGCCGCATGATGATAGTGCGCTTCGGGAAAGGCGCGCTTGAGATTGCGATAGAGCGAATCCCACGACGTCATCAACTGCGGGCTCGCCTCGCTCCAGATGACGCCGCCGTCGAGCGCGATAAGCTGCCGCGCCCGCGAGCGCACGCCAAGCTCGTCGGGAATCGCGCCGCAATACTTCGTGACGAAGTCGAGCACCTCATCCTGGACCACCAGGCCCGCGCCGCGCTCCTCCATTTCGCGCGGCGATTTTTCGAAAATCTCGACCGCGCATCCGGCCGCGCGCAGCACCAGGCCCGCGCATAGGCCGGCCATCGAGCCGCCGATTATTACGGCGTTGAGCGTCTTCGTTTCGTCCACGGCGGCGGTGATTTTATCCGGATCGTGGATCGCCCCGCTATGAGATTGGACGGCGCGCGAGCTATTATCGCGCCGTGAGCAGCAGCACCATCCGCACGATGTGTCCGATGAACTGCTTTCCCACCTTGTGCGGGATGCTGGTCGAGGTTGACGACGGACGACTCGTCGGCGTGCGCGGCGATCCGGACAACCCGGACAGCCGCGGCTTTCTTTGCATTCGCGGCCAGGCCTCGCGCGAGATCATCAGCAATTCGCGTCGCCTGCTCACGCCGCTCGTGCGCGAGCGGCGCGGCGGCCCGATGCACCGCGCTTCGTGGGACGAGGCGCTGGACCTCATCGCCGGGCGGATGCGCGCGGCCGGGCGCGAGGCGGTCGGCACCTGGGCGGGGCACGGACTCTTCGCCAACAATTACGGCACGCGCGTGGGCTCTCATCTGGTGCGCCGCTTCTCGAATCTCTACGGCTGCCAGTGGTGGAACCCGACGATGATCTGTTGGGGTCTCGGCGCCTTCGGCCTGGGCCTTACCGGCATTCTCGAGACCAACACCAAGGAGGACATGGGCGAGCACGCGGCGCTGATCGTGCTGTGGGGCGCGAACCTCGCAAGCCAGCCGAACACCGCGCGGCATCTGGTGGCCGCGCGGCGGCACGGCGCCCACGTCATCACGATCGACGTGCGGCAAACCGAAGCTGCGGCGCAATCGGACGAGACCCTGATAATCCGTCCGGGTACCGACGCCGCTCTCGCGCTTGCCCTGATGCACGTGATCGTCGGCGAGCGGCTGCATGACGCCGAGTTCGTCGCGCGCAATACGGTGGGGTTCGACGCGCTAGCGGTGCACGTCGAAAAATATTCGCCCGCGTGGGCGGCCGGGGTCACCGGTATCGCGGCCGAGCGGATCGTCGCCTTCGCGCGGCGCTATGCAGCGACGAAACCCGCAATGCTCGTGCTCGGCGGCAGCTCGATGCATAAAGGCAGCAACGGATGGCAGGGCGCGCGCGCGATCGGATGTCTTCCCGCGCTCACCGGCAACCTCGGTGTGCCCGGCGGCGGCTTCGGCCCGCGCCACGGCGCCATCGTGCACGGCCAGGGACTGAACAACGACATGGTCGCGCTCGACCGGCGTGCGCCCGGACGCTACATCCCCAACCAGATGCCGCTGCTGACGGAAGCTCTGCTGAGCGGCGAGGTCCGCGTGTTCCTGCTCTTCGGCACCGACATGCCCTCGTCCTACGCCGACGCAGGCCGGCTGGCCGAGGGACTGGCGCGCACCGACCTGGTCGTGAGCTACGACCTGTTCATGAACGACACCGCGCGCCGCTTCGCCGACGTCGTCCTGCCGGCCACCGCATGGCTGGAAGAGCTGGGATGCAAGAGCACCAACACGCATCTATACCTGATGCCGAAGGTTCTGGAGGCCGCCGGTGAGACGCGGCCCGTAGGATGGTTGCTGCGCGAACTCGCGCGCCGGCTCGATCTCGCGGACTTCTACCCGTGGGCGAACGACGAGGGTCCGCTCGACTCGATCCTGGACCATCCCGCAACCGGCCACGCCACGGTCGCAGCGCTTCGCGCCGAGGGCGGCATTCGCGCACTCAACATTTCGCACGTTGCGCATCCGGATCTTCGCATTCCGACGCCGTCGGGAAAAATCGAATTGTACTCCGCCCGCGCGGAGGATCTCGGGCTGCCGCCGATGCCGATCCACGAAGCTGAGAGCGCGCAGCAGTATCCGCTGAGATTCTGCCAGGGACGCGCAATTACTCAGTTCCACGGTTTCTATGACCACGGCCGCGCATTGCCTACGCTGGCCGCCGCCGACCCCGAGCCGTCACTGTGGATCTCGCGCGAAGACGCCGCCGGACGCGGCGTAAAGCACGGCGACGCGATCCGGATTTACAACGGCCGCGGCGAGATGCGGGCGCGCGCGCACGTGACCGGCGACGTATCGCAAGGGACCGTGTGGATGCGCGATGGATGGATCGGGCTCAACACGCTGACCGACGGGGCCGCCGTGCTGCCGGATGACGCCGTTGACACTTTCGGTTTCTCGGGCGGCCAGGCGAGCTTCGACACCGCGGTCGAGGTCGCGCTCGCCTGAGCGGACTCGGGCGATCCTTGTTTTCTCCCCTCCGCCTGAACCTCGACGTCAGGCCGGTAATCGAAACGCGCCGCTGTCGGCGTGCGCGCCGACACCCGCGCGCGCGATCAGCTGGTCTTCGTGCGGCACCAGCTTCTTCAGCTCCGGCATCACCTCGGCCGCGAACAGCCGCAGGTTCGCTTCCGCGAGATCGTAAGGCATCCCCGCGTAGCTGAAGACTCCGTTGAAGGCTTCGGCGCCGGTGCGCTCCTGGATATTGACGATCCTGTCGTAACACTGCTCGGGCGTGCCCCAGACCTGCAAGCCGAGGAAAAATTCGACCATCTTGTCCATCCCGCCGGGCGAACTCGCCATCTCCTGCATCGCTTTGTACGACTCGTAGCCGCGCATTTTGGTCAGATGGTCGCCAATGATCTCGTAGTGCTTCGCGACCGTATGCCAGTAGCCCCCAATGTACTTTCGCGCCAGATCCTCGGCGCGATCCGCGTTTTCGTCGCAATAGGTCCATCCGCCCACGATCGGCGGCGGCGCGTCGGTGCCGTTGACCTCGCGAAATACCGCGCGATAGTTGCCGAGCTCGGCGATCACGGTCTCCCACGGTTTTTGCGGGATGATCAAAATACCGATCCCGAGCCGCGCCATGATCTCGCAGGATTCGGGCGACACCGCGGCTGCGTACGTTCGGCCGCGGAACGATTTGAACGGGCGCGGACGCAAGTTGCGCCTAATCTGATGCACGAACTTGCCGTTGAACTCGCAGTAGCCGCGCTCGAGACCTTCGAGAATGGTCTGCGCGGCCTCGACGAAGATTTCGCGTGCGTCCTCCTGGTTGACGCCGAAGCCTTCGAACTCGACCCGGCCCAGCCCGCGGCCTAACCCGAGAATCATGCGGCCGTCGGACATGTGGTCGAGCATGATGACCTGCTCAGCCACGCGAACCGGGTTGTGCCACGGCAGCACGACCACCATCGAGCCGAGCTGGATGTGCCGGGTGCGCCCGGCAAAGTAGGTGAGCATCTGGAGCACATCGGGGCACATCGTGTAGTCGGTAAAATGATGCTCGACGCCCCATAGCGACTCGAAGCCGAGCGGCTCGGCCAGGTCGCCCAGGCGCAGCTCGTTGCGATAGACATTGCGATCGGTGCGCCCCTCGCCGGCGCCCTGAAAAATCACCGCCATTCCGACGTGCATAAGAGGACCTCCTCGTGGCCTGAAAACATGAGGCCGGCGCGGATGAACGATTAACCCCGCCGCCGCTTTGCCGGGTATAGCACACGATGCGCCGATCGCCGGTACGTCGAGCGCATGAACGAGCCGCCCATAGCCCAGGAAGACGCCCGTCTTCCCGTCAACCCGCGAGCCGGCGCCGAAAAAACCGTTGAAAGAGCGTTGACAGCCGCCCGATCTCCGCTCGCCGCGTGTTGCAGGCTGCCCACATCGACCAGGACCCCGCAGATTGCGGCCTTCGCCGATTTCCGTTGAGATATCGCGTTTTCCGCTATTCAAAACAATGGTATGCTCTGTGCTTCTCGCGCTAGTGCGAGTTGGCTTTATGCCCGTCCAACCTGTGATTTGCGATTTTATCATCCATGCTTGATCCGTGATGGATAGTCCCACCAACCTCGGCCCGGTCGCTCAACCCTCCGCCTCGGCAGAGCCGGTTTCATCTTCGTGCCGCGCTTCGCGATCCGTCGGTTGGCTCCGCGATCCTTCCTGGCTGACTTCTGAGCGCATTGCGTTCTATTCAGGATGTCTGTTGCTGGTCTATCTGATCGCGGCGGTAGGGCAGCTGATACATTCTCACAACCTGATATTCGAAAGCGGGTTGTGCGTCGGAGGCGACTTCGTCGATTTTTACGCCGCGTCCCTCGCGGCGCTTGGGGGCCATCCTGCGGCCGTCTATGACGTTCATCTTCAGCACATCCAGATGGCCAAGGTCATGGGAGGCAGGGATTTCGGCGTGCTGGTGTTCTCCTATCCGCCGACGTTCCTCCTGATGGTTCTGCCGCTATCGCTGTTGCCGTTCGTGGCATCGTGGGTGGCCTTCGAGACCGTCACGCTCGGCGGATATTTTGCGGTTCTCCGCCGGATCGCGCCGAACCCGCTCGGTTGCTGGCTTGCGATCACCTTCCCGGGCGTAATCATCAACTTCATGTGCGGACAAAATGGATTTCTGACGACCGCACTTATTGGCGGCGGCCTGGTGTGCCTCGAACGAAGGCCGATCCTTGCCGGGTTCCTGTTCGGCCTGATGGCTTACAAGCCGCACCTGGCCGTTCTGATACCGCTGGCATTGCTTGCGTCTCGCCACTGGCGTGCGCTGATAGCGACCGGGGTAAGCGGCGCCTTGTTCTCGGCGGTTTCGCTGGCCGCGTTTGGACCGGCGACGTGGCGCGCATTCTTCAGCAACTTCGCGATTACGCAAAAGCTCGTTCTCGACCGGGGCGGAATCCATTTCAACACCCTGCAGAGCATTTTCGGCGCGGTCATGATGTGGGGTGGCAGCCTGAGCGCGGGTTACGCGGCCCAGGTCATCTACGCGCTAATCGCGGCGTCCGCAGTGATTTGGGTCTGGAAAGGCGAGCGCCCGTTTGCGGTCAAGGCCGCGAGCCTCTCCGCGGGCTGCCTGATGGTTTCGCCCTACCTGCTGCAATACGACCTGGTGCTGCTCGCGCTGCCCGTCGCATGGCTCGCGATGGAGGGATTCGAAAAGGGCTTCCTGCCCTATGAGAAGGCAGTGCTCGTGATCTCCTGGCTCCTGCCTCGGATCTCGCTGCCCACGGCTTTGATGGCGAGAATTCCGCTCGCACCGATCGTGATCATCGTATTGCTGGCGGCAATTCTCCGCCGCGCAGTCCATCGCGAGTCCGTCGCAGAGCAGCCTCGTGCGCTCCATCTCGCGCGGTTAGAGGCTTCGGCCTGAGGGCAAGCGATTTGCGTGCGCGCGCGATCTCGGGTCAGCGGCTGGCCGATATAGTTACGCGGCCGGCGATACTTGTGACGCTCTGCGTCCTGGCGATATTCCGCGCGGTCGGATTCCTGACACTCTGGGGACGCGCTTACCACAACGATTTCGACGTCTTTTATTCGGCGGCGATAGCGTACCGCCATGGTTTAAATCCATATACGGTCGATCTCACGGCGATCGGGCAGCGTCTGGGATTCCATCTCGGACCGCTGCGCCACAGCACCGACACTCCATTCGCGCTGCTCCTCTTCCTCCCGTTTTCGTTTGCCGCGGTGCCAAGCGCCCACACGATTTGGATCGCGGTAAACTTCGCCGCGTTCGCCGCCGCGCTCTTTCTGCTCCTCGCGCCACGATTTAGCGGCCTCGATCTCCGGATGGCGCTGGTAATCGCCGCCTTCGCGGTACTCTATGCGCCGGTTACCGAGGACTTTCTGTTCAGCCAGCGCCAGACGGTGATTCTGCTGGCGCTGGTCCTGGTGATGCGCGCGCTGCAAAGGCGGCGAGAAGCCGCCGCCGGCCTGTTGCTCAGCCTGGCGGTGGCCTACAGGGCGTTCCCGATCCTGATGGCGGGCTATTTTGTCATTCGGCGGCAATGGCGCGTGCTCATTTATATGGGCTGCGGACTGGCTCTGATTGGCGCGGTGACCGTTGCGATGCTGGGATTGCCCGTGTGCATTGGCTACGTGAGCGGCATGCGCTTCGCCGCGACTGCGTTCTGGCAAGATCCGGCGAACGTTTCGCTGCACGGTTTTCTGGATCGCTTCTTCTTCTACGCCGGTGGACCCGCACCCGGCGCTCCTCTTCGGATGCTCCATTTTGTCTCTATAGTGTCCGCCGAGATCGTCATTCTGGCGCTTACCGTCTGGCCGACTTATCGGCGTCGGCTACGGCCGGACTTGGATCGGCCCACCTACGCTTTATGGGTGGCAGCGTCGATCATCCTGTCGCCGCTTTCCTGGATTCACTACTTGGTTCTCCTGCTCATCCCTTTCGCTGAGATAGCCGCCTCCGGGCAAAGACACGAATGCAGTTCAAGGGCGGCTTGGGCGGCGCTGGCGAGTTACCTGATCGTTTCGCTATCGCGCCTGCTGAGAAAACCCGTGGTCGGCGCGGTCCTCTGGAATCAGGGAATAAAATTTCTTGCCGAAGGATCGATCCTGGCTCTGATGCTGGGATTTTTCGCCGTGTTATGGCTGGCGACGGACGCGACTGGCTCGGCGGCGAGCGATCGTCTCGAGCGCGCGTCTTTGGCTGCCGATTCGCCGGGTCTCTCCGCTTCTCAGGGCCTCGCTGCCAGGTCCTGAAGGCCGTCACCGATCCGCAGGCTCTCGCACGCCGTACGCCGAGGCGGCCGACGAATCCGCACGCGCGAACAGCGCCGCCAGCTCGTCGCGATAGACCAGCCGCCATCCCGGCTGCGCCATCATGAAGCTGTAACACGGCGACGTCACTCTCAGCAGCACGAAGTCGTGCGGATAGCCGCCAAGGACCGCGGCGGCGCGCGGGCGCACCAAAAAGAAGTCCAGATAGTCCGCGATCACCGGCTGCGGATAGACCATATCGTAGCGGCTGTCGATGAAGACTTTGATCCGGGCGCAAGCTCGAAAATCAGGTACTCGCCCCATCCGAAATCATCGAGCACGTTGCCGTGCAGTCCGTGCGCGCGCATGAATTCGATCGCTCTCCGGGGTTGCGGGTAACCCTCGCGCAGGCTTGGCGAGAAGAGCCCGGTGGCTATCGCGATCGCGAGCGCGAGTCCGCCGATCAGCGCTTCGCGCGGGCGCGTTCGCGGCGCGGGCGGCGTCGTATCGCCGAAGCGCGTATGCGCAAGCGCGAGGGCGGCATGCCGGCACAGTGGTGTGGTCGAGGCGATCACCGCGAGCGCCATGTTGCGGACCGCCAGGTACGCGGCAACGCCCATCATCGCAGCGATCGCGACAAGACCGAGGTCGCACCCGCGCGGCCTCAGCGCGAAACAGAGCGCCAGCGCGGCGTATGGTACGATCACGAGCGCAAAGTTGATCGCGGTCTTCGGCGACTTGTGCCATTCCTCGGCGATCTTGAACAGCAGAGGCTGCCATTCGCTGACCACCGCGCGCGTGAGCGGATTGCCGAGCGTATGCATCACGGTGCGCCAGTTGCCGATCCGTCGGGATTGACCAGCGTCGCGAGCGCGCATCCCGCGGTCACGGCGCCCACGTGCACCGCGCGGCCGAGGCCCTCGCCCGCCGCCAGGTCCTCGACCGCCGCGGCGCCGGTATAGACCGCGAGCGCCGCGAGACCGACTAAAAATCCGCCGTGCAGGTTGGCCCACAGCACGAAGATCGGAATCGCAGGCCAAAGCCGCGCCGTGCGGCGGTAACTGTCGCGCGCGAGCAGCAGAAGCAACGCGCTTAGCGCGATAAAGTCGAAAAGCTGCGGGCGAAACTGGAGCATCGGCGCGATCGCCGCGGCTGCCGTCGTCAGCACCACCATCTGCAGCGCCATCGGCGCGCCCGTCTCGGCCGCGCCCATCGCCAGCAGCGTGACCGGCGCGGCGGTGGCCGCGAACTTCATCAGCTTCAGCCCGATTACTCCAAACCCGCTCCAACACAGCGCCAGCACGACTTCGGAGAACCATTCGTGATCGTGCCAGGGCAAGCCGCTCGCGCTGTAAGAGAAAACGTCAACGGGCGGCAGATGCCCGCGCGTCAGGATGAGGCGGCCGAAAGCGAGATGACCCCAAAGGTCCGGGTCGGCCCAGCGGCCGGCGTCGGCGATAACGATGATGAAGGCGAGGAAGGCCGGCGACTAACGCGCTAGCGACAACGTTTGCGCAGGCCGCGACGACGTCATGGAAATTGGCCCGCGGGGACCGCCGCGGTGACGGGTAACCCCGGCGGTTCTGCCGCGGGTGCGCCGGCGCGCGCGTAAAGCAGGCTGTCGGCGTCGCCATAGATAAGCTTCCAGTCCGCGCGCCGCGCCATCAGATGACGCGCGGGCGCGGCCGATCCGATCAGCACGAAGTCGTGCGGGTAGGAATCGAGCACGCGGTTCGCCCCCGGCTGGTCGAAGTAAAATTCAAGGTACTCGCCGATAACCTTGAACGGATAGACGGTGTCGTAGCGACCGTCGATGAAAACCCGGTCGCCGACCGCCGCCGCATGCCAGATGAGATATTCGCCCCATCCGAACTCGCCCATCACATTGCCATGCAGGCCCCGCGATTTCATGAAGGCGAGCGCCCCCGCAGGGTAGGCGCGATCCAGTGCGAGACGCGACGAAAACAGTCCGCCGCCGAACGCCATTGCGGCGGCCAGCATGAACGCCGCGACATGGGCCGCCGGACGCCACGACATAGCAAGCGCAATCTCCCCTGCGCGCTTCGCGCGCTGCATCGCCAGACGATGGGCCAATGGCGCGCCAAGCGCCATAGCCGCCAGCGCCATGTTGCGCACCGAAACAAAAGCCGCCAGCACCATCATCGCCGCTACCGCGATCAGCGGCAGATCGTCTGCGCTCGGCGCTGCGGCCATCGCGGTTGCCAGCGCGCCGACCATCGCGATCACAGCAACATAGAATACGACGCCCGAGGGCGCCGAATGCCACTGAGCCAGCATCGCCCACCAAAATGGCTGCCAATCCCGGATTACGTTGCGGGTGTACGGGTTGGCGAGCGCATGCGTCACCGTTCCCCAGATTCCGCCGCCATAGGGATTGACCAGCGTGCTCGCCGCGGAGGCCGCGGTGAGGACCATCAATCCGGCCCCGCGGCGCCATCCCGCATGCGCGGCGACATCCTGGGAGAATGCGACGACTGAGTAGAGCGCCAGCGCCGCGAGGCCGATGAAGAAGCCGCCGTGCAGGTTCGCCCAAAGCGCCATCAGCGGAAGCGTCAGCCAAAGCCGAGCGTCGCGGCGGTAAGTGTCGCGCGCGAGCAATGCGAGGAGCGCGCCGAACAGCACGAGGCTGAACATCTGCGGCCGCAACTGCGCCTGCAACACAAATCCGCACGCCGCCGCGAATAGGACGGTAAGCTGGACCGCGGGCGGCGCGCCGGTGGACGCCTCGCTGTCGGCGACAAAAAGCATCGCTGCCGCCGTGCACGCGAACTTCCACAGCTTGAGCCCGACCACGCCGGCCGCATCGTAAACCAAAGCCATGACGACTTCGGCCAGCCACTCGTGATCGCGCCATCGATGGCCCGCCGCGGAGTAGGAATACGTGTCGTGGTGGAGCAAATGGCGTGCGGCGATGAAGACCTCGCCGAAGCGCAGATGACCCCACAAATCGGGATCGGTGGAGCGATTGGAATCGGGGAGCAGGATTGCGATCAGGACGGCCGCAGGAGCATAGCGCATGAGCGGGACGGTGGGCCCGAGTTTCCGGTAGCGCGACGTGCCGGCGTGCGCGCTTGCGTCGGAAGGGGCGTCGCGCGATGCTGCCTCGGGTGATGCCATGCGCTCGCTCGCAGGCTCCACGCTACAGGCCGCGCGCCACGGCGCAAAGTCTCCCCTTATGGAAACGCGCCCGGACCGCCCGCTCCGATCACCGGCAAATTCGGCAGGCTCGCGGCAGGTGCGCTCGCGCGGGCATAAAGAAACGCACTATCGTCGCGATAAAGCAGCTTCCAGTCACCGCGCCGCTCCATCACATGCCGCGCCTCGGCGGAGCGGGAGATAAGTACGTAATCATGCGGATAAGCATCCAGAACGCGAGAACCGTTCGGCAGGTCGAAACGAAATAGCATGTACTGGCGCACGACTTCGAGTGGATATACGGTATCGTCGCGGCCGTCGATAAAGACCTTGCTCGCGGGGGCGGCGTGCCAGATGAGATAATCGCCCCAGTTCCAATCGTTGAGGATTCTGCCGGTCAGCTGATGCGCGCGCATGAACCCGAGCGCGCCGGCCGGATAAGGCTGGTCGAGGTCGAGCCGGCGCGAAAAGACGTCCGTCTTCAGCATCAACGCAACGCACAGCGCGAAAATCACGAGTTGATTGACCGGGCGCGATGCGCGCGCCGGCGCTCCGCCGCGCCATTTTTGACCGAGCAGATCCATATGACGCGCCAGCGGCGCGCTTGCCGTTACGGCCACCAGGCCCATGTTGCGCACTGAGAGCCATGCTCCAACGCACATCGTCGCGGCCACCGCGACCAGCGGCAGGTCGCTGGTGTCGGGCGCGAGGATAAACGCCACGACCAGCCCCGCCATCAGCGCCAGGACCGCGGCGTAAACGAAGATGCCCGAGTGCGCCTGGTGCCATTGCTGAGCCAGCGCAAAAAACATCGGCTGCCACTCGACGTTGGCGAGGCGCTTGTACGGCGCGAGCAGCGCCCACGCGACCGCGCGCCAGAGGCCGAAGCCGTACGGGTTGAGCAACGTCGCGAGCAACGCGCTTCCGGTGACGGCGGCCAGGCGGATTCCGCGCCGAAGGCCCGCGCCAACGGCGAGGTCATGGATAGTCGCGCCCGCCGTGTACATCGCAAGCGTGGCGATGCCGACGATCCATCCGCCGTGCAGATTCGCCCACACCGCCATCAGAGGCACCGCCGTCCAAAGCGGCGCACGCCGGCGATAATTGTGCCGCGCGAGCAGAGCGAGCAGCGCTCCGAGCAGCACGAACGTGAACATCTGCGGCCGGAACTGCATCTGCAGCACAAGGGCGAGCGCCGCGATGACCAATACCAGGAGCTGCGTTGACAATGACGCTCCGGTCTCGGCCTCTGAATCCGCAACAAAGATCACGGTGAGCGCCGTGCACAGGAGTTTCCAAAGCTTGAGGCCCGCCACTCCGGCCGCGTTGTAAACGAATGCCATCACCACTTCGGCAAGCCATTCGTAGTCGTGCCAGGGCGCGCCCGGCGCCGAATAGCTGTAGGGATCGCTGTGGATTAGGTGGCCGCTTGCGATAAATGCCTGGCCGAACCGGATGTGCCCCCAGAGGTCAGGGTCGGTGTGTCGGTTGGAATCGGCGACAAGGATAGCGAGCAGGACTACCGCGGGCGAATGGCGCAGAAGCGAGTTGCGGGCGCGCCTGGAAGCTTCCGCGGCGGCCGACCCGTGAAGCTCGGCCGCACGTGCCGCCGCCGGAGAATCGACGGAGCTGTCCGGCGATACCGCGCGCTCCTCCCCCCTGGTCTTCATCACCTGCCGCGCCGCCTGGGCGACTGACGCCGCGCAAGCGGCGCAACCGCCTCGAAACTAGCAGATTCGCCGCCAGGCCGCATCGCTTGGGCGCAGCGGCTGCGCCGCTTACGCGCGCGCTGCAACGCAGATTGTCACGTTCGGCATCCTGAGCGAGCCGTCGGGACGGCGAAAGGGCGCAGCCGCATCCGCCGTCGCGCGCATGATCTTTTCGCGCACCTCGGGCGTGACCTGCTCCAGCACCGCGCGCAGCGGAGCGGACACGCCTTCGCGGAAGCGGGTGAACTCGTCGGACGAGGCAAATTCGAAGACCACCTCTAGCGGTTCGCTGCGCACCTCGCCGAAGCCTGCGGCTTCGAGCGCGCGCGTCAGGATCGATACGTCGGCAAGCCGAAAGGGATCGAGCGCGCCGGGCTGGCGCGGCGGCAGGCCGGCCAGCGCGCGCATCGCGTCGCCGGCGAGGCTTATCATCGGCACCTTGTCCGGCGTCGACCAGACGGCAGTCGCGAAGCGAGCGCCGGGCTTGAGTGCGCGGCGAATTCCGCGCGCGGCAGAATCGAGGTCGGGCACGAACATCAGGCCCCAGCGGCAGAGCGCGGCGTCGAAGCTGTGCTCGTCGGCCTCCAGCGATTCGATATCGCCGACGTGAAACTCGACCAGGTTATCGAGTCCCAGCGCCGAAGCGCGCTCGCGCGCCACCGCGAGCATCCCCGAGGAGTGATCGAATGCGACGACGCGGCCGCCCGCGCCGACGCGCCGCGCCGCGGTAATCGCGGGCTCGCCGATTCCGGTGGCGAGGTCGGCAACCCGATAACCCGCGCGCACCTCGGCAAGTTCGATCAGGCGGTCGCTGACGTGCTGCGCCGCGCGTTCGAAGACGCTCCACCATTGTTTCCATCCGGCGGCCGCCGCATTCCAATCGATACGTTGCTGCTGTTTCAGTTGACTCACCGGCTGGCTCTGATCGCTCATCGCGTTCTCCCCTCGTGATTTGCTCGCGCTCGGTCTCACCTAGGACTTCGCGCTTCATCGCGCAGGCGTGCCGCGGCCGCACACGCGCACATCGCGGAAGGCCGCGATCGGGCGCGGATAGCCTTTGCGCAGTGTCGCAACTTCCGCGTGCGCATTCCACTGATCGCCGATGACCAGGACGCCAGCGGTGCCCCCGCGCACGCCAGCGTCATCCGCCGGCACGGCGGCGCCGGCAGCCTGCGTAACGTGCAGATAGTAGCGCACCGCGTTGACCGCGTATGGCGGCGCGACGGCGATCTTCTCTCCCGGCGCCAGCGCGCCGGCGGCAGCGCGGGCCGCCTCGCGCCATTGCGTATCGTGCGGACGCCGTGCGTATGCGTGGAGATGCGCGAGCGCAAGGCAAACCGCCACGCCGATCGCGAGCGCGCGCGCCGGCGCGCCAGGGACTTCCCAGGCGCCGAGCGCGGCCAGCATGAAGAACGGCACGAAGCACCATAGCGCGTAGCGTTCGACGAACATCGGCGAGAAGCCGTACGAAGCGGCAAGCATCAGCAGCGGCGGCAGCCACATCCATGCGAGGGCGAACGCGGTTGCTTCGCGCGCACGCGCCCATCCCCGCCACGCGCCCCATACCGCAAGCGCGGCCATCACCGGGAAAGCGACGCTGCCCGCGCCCTTGTTGAACAGCGAAAGCGGCGCCCACCATCGCGGCCGCTCGATCCATCCCGTCGCGCCGTTGGCAAACGCTTGAGCTCCCGAGCGCAGATCGGGCAAGGCGACCAGCAGAAATATAGCGGCGCCCGCGCCGAACGCGCCGCCGATCGCAAAAGCTGTGGCCAGTGGGTATCGCCCGCCTCGCGGCCATATCAGCGGCGCTGCAGCCAGGCAAAGCGCCTCGGCCGCGAACATGAAGGCGGCACTGAAGTGCGTTGCGACCGCGAGCGCGGTCAGCACGGCGAGCAGCGCGAGATCGAAGAGTGCAGGCCCGCGTCGCACGACGCGGACGAAGATCCAGACCTGGAGCAAAACGACCAGCAGGGCCAGCGGATACATCCGCAGCTCGCGCGCGTACTTGATCGCCACCAGATTGACGGCGAAAAGGAGAGCGGCAAGCGCCGCCACCGCTTGGGCCTCGGCATATGGCATTGCGCCCAACGCCGCGTCTTGATTTTGTTTCGCCGAAGGCCGCTTCACGAGAAGCTCGCGCACGAGCATGAACACCACGACGATGTTGAACGTATCGAAGATCGCCGACAGCGTGCGCATCGCGCCCAGTCCGCCGCCGAAGAGCTTCATCCACCCGTGCAATGCGATTTCGTAAACGGCGAGCTTGCCGGGATTGAGCGCAGCCTGGATTCGCATCACGCCGGCGAGCGACGGCGCCGCGGCGGCTGCCCACGACGCTCCTTCATCCGCGGACATCTCGCGCGCGCCGATCGCGTCGAGGCGAAGCCAGCCGCCGAGAGCGATCGCCAGCGCGAGCAGCGCCGCCGCGGCAAGCCTTCGTCCGCGAAGACGCGTCGCGGTAGCGAGCGCATCGGGCCCGATCGGCGCGGAGAGCGGCGGCGCGTTGCTCTGGGGGTCAGCGGTCACGAATCGCGCGGGAAGGGATGCGCCGGCGGCCGGGTCGCACGGGTTTTTACAGCCCCTTCTTGAGCTTGGGGGCGGGGCGGAACCCCACGGTGCGCGCGGCCGGAATCGTCATCGGGCTGAGCGTGCGCGGGTTGTAGCCGGCGCGCGGACGGCGGCGACGCACCGAGAAAGTGCCGAAGCCGGGGACCCAGAAGCGCTTATCCTTGCGGATTGCGCGCGCGATGCTCTCGAAGGTGAGTTCGATCGCGCGCGCCGCGGTCTTCTTCTCAAGGTGGGTCGCACGGGCGACGGTCTCGATCAGTTCGGCCTTGGTCATGAGTTGGTGCCCTCCAGGATGCCACCCTATTAGAGCCCTTATACCGCGGGCGCGCGTTGCGACAAGAGCGGAAACAACGGCGCCGGTTCCGCGGCGAAAGGGATCGGCCGTTCAGGAAGACTTTGACGGCGGTTGAACCGCGCCGGCGCCCAATTCGCGCCAGACCAGGCCCCATCGCACACCCTGATCGCTAACGGTGACGCTCTCGACGCCAGCTTCGCACATCACGCGCTCGAGAATCGCGGTGCCGGCCAAGATCACGTCCGCGCGCGCGGGGTCGAGGCCCTTGAGCTTGCGGCGCTCCGCAAGCGGCATCGAGCCGAACAAGCGCAGGACGCGCTCGACCTCGCTGCGCGCGAGAACGTGGCCATGCACGCGATCCGGATCGTAGGTCTCCATCCCGAGCGCAACCGCGCAAACCGTCGTGACGGTGCCGGCGATTCCGACCAGCAGGTCGGTATCGAGCTTCCATCCCAATTGCGCGAGCTCGGCGTCGATCGCCAGGCGGAGATCTGCGGCCTCACGCGGCGTAGGAGGATCGTGGCTGATGATTCGCTCGGTGAGGCGCACCGAGCCGATCTGCAGGCTTGTCATCTTAAGCTTCGCGGAACCGGCGCTGATGAACTCGACAGGGCCGCCGCCGGCGCCGATGAATTCGGTCGAACCGCCGCCGATATCGATGATGAGCACGCATTGCGAGGGATCGAGGCGCAGCCCCTTGAGGACCGCAAGGTAGGAAAGCCAAGCTTCGGTCTCGCCCGAGACGATTTCCAGATCGATTCCGGTGCGCTCGCGCACGCGGCGGATAAAGTCCGGGCCGTCCGCGGCATCGCGCAGCGTCGCGGTGCCGGCGGCCACGATCTTCTCGGCGCCCGCGGCCCGCGCCTGTTCGGCGAATTCCGCGATCGCATCGAGCGAGCGCTCGGCAGCCTGCGGGTCGAGGCGATGGTTGCGGTCGACGCCCTGGCCAAGCCGCGTGACGCGAGCGAGATCGATCACGCGGCGCGGGCCGCCGCCGGCCGCCGCCTCGGCCACCAGCATCAGGACCGTATTGGTGCCAACGTCGAGCGCGCCGATCTTCATGGAGCCTCCCAAAGGAGCGGCGCGGCGGCGGACTCGAGGCCCGCGGACGCGGTGGCAAAGCCGTCGATCGCGGCAAGCGCGCGCGCCGCCAGGTCCATCTTCTTCTGCTTGCCGCGAGCGCGCGTTCCGAGCTCGGGCATCAGGCCGTAGTTGGCGTTCATCGGCTGAAAGTCGCGGCGGCCGGGGTCGGTGACGTAGGCGACGAGCGAGCCGAGCGCGGTGGTCGGCGGCGGCACCGCGAACGGGCGGCCGTTGATCAGATTTGCCACATTGAGCGCCGCGAGCAGACCCGCGGCGGCCGACTCGACGTAGCCTTCGACGCCGATCATCTGGCCGGCCAGGAAGAGATCGTCGCGTCCGATCAGTTGCAGCGTCGGCCGCAGCAGGCGCGGCGAATCGATAAAGGTATTGCGATGGAGCGAGCCGAGGCGCACGAACTCGGCGCGCGCGAGCCCGGGGATCATCCTCAGCACGCGGCGCTGCTCGGGGTAGGTCATCTTGGTCTGAAAGCCGACCATGTTGTACAGGCGCGCCGCGCGGTCGTCCTGGCGCAACTGCACGACCGCGTACGGACGGCGGGCCCGGCGCGGATCGTCGAGCCCCACCGGGCGCATCGGGCCGAACGCGAGCGTCCGCGGCCCGCGCCGCGCCATCTCCTCGATCGGCATGCAGCCTTCGAAGTAGACCGGGCGCTCGAAAGGATGCGCGGCGACCTTTTCCGCCGCGAGCAGCGCGGCCACGAAGGCGTCGTACTCGATCTCATCGAGCGGGCAGTTGATATAGTCGTCGCCGCCGCGGCCCCATCGCGAGGCGCGGAAAGCGATTTCCATGTCGATCGATTCCGCGCTCACCACGGGCGCGATCGCGTCGTAGAAATAGAGATGGCGCGCGCCGACGAGGCGGTTGAGGTCGGCTTCCAGAGCCGGGCTGGTGAGCGGGCCGCTCGCGAGGATAGTCGGCCCGGCGGGAATCGCGGTGACCTCTTCGCGCACGACCTCGACCAGCGGATGGCCGGTCAGCGCATCGGTCAGTGCGCGCGCGAATTCGTCGCGATCCACCGCCAGCGCCGAACCCGCAGGGACGCGAGCGCGATCGGCGGCCGCGATTACCTGCGAACCCAGCCGGCGCATCTCCTCCTTGAGTACGCCGACCGCGGTGTCCATCGAGTTGCTGCGCAGCGAATTCGAGCACACCAGCTCGCCGAAAAGCGCGGTCCGATGCGCTTCGGTCATGCGGACGGGGCGCATCTCGAACAGGCGCACGCCGAGGCCGCGGCGGGCGAGCTGCCACGCGGCTTCGCTGCCCGCCAGTCCCGCGCCAATTACGTTTACGATCCTAGTGGTCACCGAGAGTAGTTATCGCGAGCGGTTACGGGTTGCTGTTCGCGAAAAGGCTAGCCTGCCCGCACGCGCCGCGGCAAGCTCGGAGAAAATCGTAACGAGGAAATAATGCGGCGGAACTCCGCGCTTACCCGCTCGGCGAATGTTTCTGAAGCCGCCTACGCGCTTGCTGGCGCCGGTTCAGGAGCGCTGCCGTCGGGAGCCGCGGCCGCCGGCGCCGGCGCGCGGTAGTCGCACTCCTTGTTGGGACATTGCCAGCGCGCGCCCTCGCGCTTGGTCACCTTCTCGACGACGTAGGCCGAACCGCACTGCGGACACGCTTGCGCCACGACCTTGTCCCAGCTCGCGAACTTGCACTTGGGGTAGCGCGAGCATCCGAAGAACAGCTTGCCGCGCCGGCTCCGCCGTTCCAGCACCTCGCCCTCTTTGCAATCCGGGCAGCTTACGCCCGTGCTGACAGGATCCGATTTGAGCCGCCGGATCCCATCGCAATCCGGATAGCCCGAGCATCCGAGAAACTCGCCGAAGCGCGAGCGCCGCCGCACCATCGGCTTGCCGCACTTCTCGCAGACCTCGTCGGTCGGTTCGGTCGACAGCGCCTGGCGTTCCTGCGGCACGATGTTGCCCTGGTCGTCGCGGGTGAACTCCTTGGTGTTGGTGCACTTGGGGTAGTTGGAGCAGGCGAGGAACTCGCCGTTGCGCCCCCACTTGATCACCATCTCGCCGCCGTCGAGCTCGCACTTGAGACCGGTCGGCAAGCCCTTGCGCTTGACGGTCGGCATCTTCTTCTTGGCTTCGCCGAGCGACTTCTTGAACGGCCCATAGAAACGTCTGAGCGTCTTGACCCAGTTTTCCTTGCCGCTTTCGACCTCGTCGAGTTCCTCTTCCAGTTGCGCGGTAAAGCCGACCTCCAGGATATCCGGGAAGGCCTTGATCAGAAGCTCGGCGACGACGCGGCCGAGCGACGTCGGACGCAGCCGCTTACTCTGGTCTTCCTCGACGTATTCGCGGTTCAGGATCGAGGTCATGATGGCCGCGTAGGTCGAAGGACGGCCGATACCTTTGTCCTCGAGTTCCTTGATGAGCGTCGCCTGAGAAAAGCGCGGCGGCGGCTGGGTGAAATGCTGTTCGGGCTCGAAGCCCAGGAGCTTGAGCGTCTCGCCCTCGTTCATCGCGGGGAGCGTCGCGGCCTCGTCGTCCTCCCCCTTTTCGTCCTGGCCCTCGGTGTACACGCGCATGAAGCCGTCGAACTTGACCACCTGGCCGGTCGCGCGGAAGACCGCGGCGCCGGAGTCGATATCGACGGTGGTGCGATCGTAGATCGCGGGATTCATCTGGCTCGATACGAAACGGTTGAAGATGAGGGTGTAGAGCGCAAGCTCGTCCTTGCCGAGATAGCGCGCCATCGATTCCGGATCGCGCTCGACCGCGGTCGGGCGAATCGCCTCGTGCGCGTCCTGGGCGGACTTGGAAGAGCGGTACATCACCGGCCGATCCGGGATATAGTTCGCACCGTAGCGATTGACGATGTATTCGCGCACGGAGTTGAGCGCCTGGTCGGAGACCCGCGCCGAGTCGGTGCGCATATAAGTGATAAGACCCACGGCGCCCTGATCGCCGAGCTCGACGCCCTCGTAAAGCCGCTGCGCGATTTTCATCGTGCGCGAGGGCGAGAAATAGAGCTTACGCGAGGCCTCCTGCTGCAGACGCGAGGTGATGAACGGCGGCGTCGGCGTGCGCCGCACCTCCTTGCGCTCGATCTTGCGCACCACGAACGGCTGCCGTTCGCAGGCAGCTATGATCTCGCGCGCCTCGGCCTCGGGCAGCTTGTAGGCTTTGTTGTCGATTCGCTGGTCGCGATAGCTGTAGATGCGGGCCTTGAAGGGAGGCGGATTCGAGGCTTCAAGGCGCGCGTCGAGTGTCCAGTATTCCTCGGCGCGGAACGCCTCGCGCTCCTTCTCGCGCTCGACGATTATCCGGAGCGCCACCGATTGCACCCGGCCGGCGCTGATTCCGCGCTTCACTTTGTCCCAAAGCAGCGGACT
The DNA here is from genome assembly GCA_035500095.1 of Candidatus Binataceae bacterium. Classification (NCBI taxonomy): domain Bacteria; phylum Candidatus Binatota; class Binatia (SeqCode); order Binatales (SeqCode); family Binataceae (SeqCode); species Binataceae bacterium (SeqCode). Next base: position 9,261 of record DATJXN010000077.1, on the reverse strand, counting down.
TATCTGGTAGCCGACCAGCCGGTCGAGCACGCGGCGCGCCTGCTGGGCGTCGAAGAGATCGTGATTGAGCTCCTCCGGATTCGCCACCGCCTCGCGCACCGCGCCCTGGGTTATTTCATGCAGGAGCACGCGGCGAACCGCGCCCTTGACCTTGCCGATCTGCTCGGCGATATGCCAGGCAATCGCCTCGCCCTCGCGGTCAGGGTCGGTCGCCAGATATATCTGATCGGCCTTCTTCGCCTGGGCCTGGATTTCCTTGAGCACCTTCGCCTTGCCCGCAATAACGTGGTACTCGGGTTTGAAATCGTCGTCGATCGCGACGCCTAGCGTACTCTTGGGCAAATCCATCACATGGCCGACCGACGGGATGACCTGAAAGTCGGAGCCCAGATAGCGTTTGACGGTTTTCGCCTTGGCCGGCGATTCAACTATTACAAGGTTTTTTGCCACCCTGCCTCTTCAGCCTCCGGAAATCAGCCCCAGGGCCGCCCGGCAGCTAAACGGCCGGGCCTAGGGTAGTGAGAAGAGCTTGCCGGGATGCTGCACCACCAATCCCCTCAACTCAAGCTCCAACAATAAGTTAAGCACAGTTTGCTGTGGAAGTTGGCACGATTCAATGACCGCGTCAACATGGATTGATTGAACATCCAATAAGCAATTCAAAATTGCTTGGACCTCATTGGTCCTCTCTTTGAACATCTCGTCCGACGGATTTGCCGAAGCCGCAGCACTCAATCGTGTCGAGGCTGAGATGAGCGTGTCGGCGTCGAGGGCGGGCCGATCCCTGGCGGCCTCCGGCTTCGCCTCGGCCCTCGGCGGAGATGCCGCCGCCTGTGCACCACGTTTTCCGGCCATCTGGGGAGCGAAGTCTTCGATTACGTCCTCGACGCACTCGACCAGCACGGCGCCTTCGCGAAGCAGCCGGTTACTCCCGCGGGTCTCGCCGCTCAGCGGGCTGCCAGGGACAGCGAAGACCTGGCGATCCTGTTCTAGCGCCATCCGCGCCGTGATCAGCGATCCGCTTTTCTCCGCCGCCTCGACGATAACGACGCCGAGCGAGAGGCCCGACAGGATGCGGTTGTGCCCGGGGAAGTTCTCCGGCAATGGAGCCGTGCCCAGCGGAAGTTCGCTCAGGATGGCGCCGCGTCCCTCGACGATCGAGTCTGCGAGCCCGCGATGCTCCGGTGGGTAGGCGACATCGATCCCGCATCCAAGCACCGCAATCGTGCGCCCGCGAGCGTCGAGCGCTCCGCGATGGGCCGCGCCGTCGATCCCCGCGGGCAAGTCCGCTCACCACGACGAAGCCGTGCGCGGCCAGCTCGAAGCCGAGTCGCTCGGCCATCCTGAGCCCGGCTTCGCTCGCGGCGCGCGCGCCGACCACCGCCACGCAGGAGGCCTCGCCGGGTTCGAGCACCCCGCGCGCGATTAGATATGGGGGCGGGTCGGCGATTTGCTTCAGATTCGGCGGGCACTCGGCGTCGGCCCATCGCACCATCCGAGCGCCGAGCCGCGGCAGTTCGCAGAGTTCCTTCTCCAGCGGCACAAAATCATCAAAACTCGCAAATGCGCGAGCGACATTGCGTCCCACTCCGGCCGCTACGATCTCCTCTTCGGCGGCTTTGAAAATCCGGTCGGCGGAGCCGAATCGTTCGAGCAGCAGCCTGCACGTTCGCGGCCCCCGCGCCGTGCACGCGTCTAAGCGCAAGCCAATAAGTGTCAGACGTCGCTGACATAACGCCCTCGCGCCGCGGCATCTCTTGAGATCGGCGAATCACGCGGCCGCGATCGCCCGTACTTCTAACGCAGGCTGCGGGTTTGGTCACCGGGGGACGGTGGATGACCGCGCGGTTACCAGCTTGACCCCGCCCGCTCAATGAAATACTTAAGAACGAACCGCTTTGTTTGCCGCCCATCGTGCTGTCCGTTTTGTTAGAAGATCTTTGCTGTCGAAAGATCTTAAGCTTTGTCGCATTCGCAGCGGAAGCGCTGGCGGGGAAACAAAGGGCGCGGGCGGAGGAGCAAATAGATAATGGATGCTAGTCAGGCAACGGAAGCCGGCCGGATGTCGGCGACCGACAAGCAGATTCTCATCTTCAGCGTTTATCGGGACGCCGAACTGCGCGGTGCACGCCTGTTATTCAACCTGATCGGCCATATGAAGGACGGTGACTCGCAGCTCAAGATGGCCAAGCATCTGGCTGACGAGACCCGCCATGCATGGCTCTGGACCCGGCGTATCGCGGATATGGGCGGGACGCCCTTGATGCTCGCCGACGGCTACCAGCGCCGTCTCGGCCTTCGGCTCGGCGTGCCTAAAACCGTGGTCGAGTTGCTCGCCCTGACCGTGGTCGTCGAGGAGCGCGCGCAGAGCCGCTACATGGCACATGCGGCGTTGCCCAATGTCGACGACGAGACCCACGAAGTGCTCAAGGCCGTCACCGAGGACGAAACCTGGCATCTGTCTTGGATCGAGAAGAAGATGCGCGAGATCGCCCGCGAAGAGGGTTCCGAGGCCAAGGCCGAGGAAACGCTCGAGCGCTACCGCGCGATCGAGCGCGAGGTTTACGCCACGCTCGCCGCCGACGAAGTCGAACTGATGCGCAGCTGACCGCGCGCATCGGTTCGCGATCACCTGGCCGCTTTCCGCCGAATCGTTTAGTTAAACTCCGCCGCGCGCGCTCAGCGCGGCGTTGAGCTCCGTTCTCATCGCTTCGGCCGCCGCCGCGGCCGCGGCCGCCGGCGCGGAGCCCGGCCGCTTGAGATACGCGTACATCAGGCTCCGGCTCGCGTTGACCATCACGCCGCTCCCGTCGGCGCGTGCCGCTCGTACGGCGTCGGCGGCGCTCGCTCCCTGCGCGCCGTAGCCGGGCACCAGGATGGTCGCATGGGGCATCAGCTCGCGCGCGCGGGCGGCATGATCGGGATAGGTCGCACCGACCACCGCGCCCACCGGGCTCAGGCCGCTTGGACCGACGAAGTCGCTGCCCCATCCTTCGACCCGCCGCGCCACCCATTCCCAAACCGGGGCGCCGTCAGCGGCGCGATCCTGAAATTCGCCCGAAGACGGATTGGAAGTCTTGACCAGCACGAACAGGCCGCGGCCCTCGCGAACACGGGTTACAAATGGCGCGATCGAGTCACTTCCCAGGTAAGGATTCACGGTGACGGCGTCGCATCCGAAGTCGCCCTCACCGAGAAAGGCCTCGGCATAGGCGGCCGAAGTCGAGCCGATATCGCCGCGCTTTGCGTCGGCGACCGTAAGCAATCCCAAGCGGCGCGCGAGCCCGATAACTTCGACCAGCGCGCGCATCCCGTCCATCCCGCGCGCCTCGAAAAAGGCGAGCTGCGGCTTGATCGCGCAGATCGAGGGGGCGCAGGCCTCGACGATCGCGCAGCAGAAACGCGAAAGCGTATAGCCGTCCGGCAGACCCGGGGCTGCGGGCACGCTCAGCTGAGGATCGACGCCAAGCATCGCAACGCTGCGCTTGCGGCGCTGCGCTTGGAGCAGGCGTTCGGAGAAATATTCCATCGCCATCGCGGCCCCATCATTTCACAAGCGATTTGTCGGTCACAACGCGTGCGCCCCGCGGCCCAAAATCGCTTGGCGAGCTGCGCGCTTTCGCGATAGCTTGCGGCATCGGCAGTGCCGCGCATGGAACTCGGAAAATTCGGAATCTTTTCCTATCTCGACACGCTAAGAGCGGCCGAAGTCGCGGCCTTCGCGCGCAAACTCGAGCATCTTGGCTACAGCGCATTGTGGTTTCCGGAAACGTTCGGGCGCGACCCGTTCGTGTGCGCAGCACACGTGCTCGGCAACACTGAACGGCTGATCGCGGGCGCGGCGGTGGCGGTGGTATGGAAGCGGGCACCGGCCGCGATGGCCGGGGCGGCACGCACGCTCGGCGAGATGTTCCCCGGGCGCTTTGTCCTCGGGATGGGAGTGAGCGGCGGCCCCTTCATGAAACGCCACGGGCTCAACTATCAAAAGCCCCTCAGTTACATGCGCGAGTATTTGACCCGGATGCGTGAGGCGCCGTATTACGGCCCCCGGCCCGCGGTTGAACCGCCGATAATCCTCGCGGCGCTGCGGCCGCGGATGCTCGAACTGGCGGTCGGCGAGACGGGCGGGACGATTACGGCGCTGATGCCGCCCGCAGCGGTCGCGACGATGCGCGAGACCATCGGTCCCGGGAAATGGATTTGCGCGCAGCAGGTGGTGATGCTCGAGACCGACGCGGCGCGGGCGCGCGCCGCCGCGCGCAAGTTCCTGCATTTCTACCTCGGCTCGCCGACCTACCATGCGCATCTCCGCGCGCTCGGCTTTACGGACGCCGACCTGGCCGGCGACGGCAGCGACCGCCTGATTGACGCGCTGGTGGCGTGGGGCGACGAGCAGCGGATGCGTGGATGCCTTAAGGCTCATCTCGACGCGGGCGCAAACCAAGTCGTGATCTCGGCGATCAGCTCCGCCGGCAGCCATCGCCCCGACGAGCGGGCGCTGGAGGCGCTGGCGCCGCGCTAGCTTCGCTTCGCCGGCCGATCCTGGCGCCGCGGCTTGCGCGCGGTCAGGCGGTCGCCGGGCAGCACGATGTCGCCGCTGCGCCAGAGGTACCACGAAGCGGCCGACCGGTACGGACGCCATCGTTCGGCCAGCGCACGCAACCGTTTGGCGTCGGGCATCTTGCGCATCCGGTAGATCCGGCGCGCTGCGTTGCGAACTCCCAGGTCGTCCACCGGCAGAACGTCGGGTCGCCCGAGATTGAACATCAGGAACATTTCCGCGGTCCATCGTCCGATTCCGTGCACGCGCGTCAGGTCGAGGATAATCTCCTCGTCGTCCATCGCGGAGAAGCGATGGAAGTTCAGCGTGCCATTATCGACGTGCGCGGCGAGGTCCTTGAGGTAGAGGCTCTTCTGACGCGAGAGCCCGGCGCGCCGCAGGTCTTCGGCCGGCGCGTCGAGCACCTGGCGCGGCGTGGGAAACCGGCGGCCAGGAAAGAGCGCGACGAACCGAGTATAGATCGTGTGGGCGGCGGCGCCGGCGAGCTGCTGAAAGATGATCGCGCGGCCGAGCGCCTGGAAGCGTTCGCGCCGAAGCTCTATCTCGAGGGGCCCGACCGCGTCGATCACCCGCGCCAGAACCGGGTCGGCGGCGCGCAGATGCGCCATCGCCTCCCGCGCGTATAAGACTCGTCTCTCCATCATGGCGTGCGGATTATAACCGATTCCGGGACTTGCAAGTTGCGTGGGCTCGAAGATAATGGCGGAAGTCCCGTAGAACAGGTCTTGCTATCCCGAGGCCGCATCGATCGCCGGCGAGGTTCAACCGCTATGAAAACAGTGATGGCCAACCGGCGCTGGATCAAACAGCATCCCGACCTCGGCACAGGCCCGGTTCCCACCGACACCTGCACGTCGCCGGAACTGTTCGAGCTCGAGCGCGAGCGTATCTTTCGCAGGTCATGGCTGAACATGGGACGGGAGGACGACCTTCCGGAGCCGGGCAGCTACGTGGTGCGCGACCTTGCGGTCGCGAATACCTCGGTGCTGCTGGTGCGCGGCAAGGACCGGAAAATCCGCGCCTTCCACAACGTCTGCACGCATCGCGGCAACCGACTCGTCGACAAGGAAAAAGGGCTCTGTAAGGGCCGCTTTGTCTGCCGCTTTCATAGCTGGGCCTTCGACACCTCCGGGCAACTCACCTGGGTCTCCGACGAGGCCAACTTCTATGACATCGACAAAGGCGCGCTCGGTCTCAAACCAATCGCAGCGGATGTGTGGGAGGGCTTCATCTTTATCAACCTGAGCCCCGACCCATCGGAGACGCTCGCCGAGTACCTGGCGGGGATGGTGCAGCAGATCCGCGGATATCCCTTCAAAGAGGCACGGCTGCTCTGCCGTTACCGGGTCGAGGAGAAGGCGAACTGGAAAGTCATCCTCGACGCGCAGAACGAGGTTTATCATCTCCCGTTCCTGCATATCACTTATCCCGACTTCTGTCCGATGAATGAGCAGAAATTCAGCCGGATCCAGAATTTCACCCGCTTCGGGCGCCATACCGTTTACTCGGTCGAATTGAATACCGATCACCAGATGAAGCCGGTCGAGGCGATAGCCGTAGGCGCGAGTCCGCGCGGCGGACAAGTTCATCCTTCGATGATCGGATGGTTCGATTTCTACACGGTGTTTCCGAACTTCTGCATGCTGTTTCTGGCCGGAACCTACGTCACTTACAACATCTGGCCTGTCGCGGTCGATCGCAGCGTATGGGAAGTCAACATGTATCAGCCGGCGACCGACAAGCCGAGCGAGCGATTCGCGCAGGAGTACAACCGCTGCCTGCTGCGCGACCTCCTGCAGGAAGACGCGAGCAATCACGAAGCGATCCAGGCAAGCCTCAATTCGGGAGCGCTTACTCACTTCCAGTTTCAGGACGAGGAAATCCAGATCAGGCATTTCCACAAAGAAGTGGGCCGCCACCTCTTCGGTGAGGAAAATGGAGCGGCCGCCGCTCCAAACGGTCGCGCAACCGCCGATCTCAGGTTGAAATGAGCACTCAACTGCCAACCGGCTTTTCGGATCTCGAGAAATTCGCCGGATGGGCGCTGCCGACCAGCACCGAACGCAACCGGATGCGCCGCGCAACCCCGATGGCCGATATCAATGCGTTCTACAACGCGATGCTGCCGCGGCTAAAGGAGGTACTCGGCTACCTCGACCAGTTTTCGCTGCAGGAGATGCCGCAGGATGCGCGAGCGCTCCTCTATCTCTCGCTTGCGCTCGCGGAAATCACGATCGCGGTCGAACTGTTCCATGAACCGAAGGTCACCGGAGGATGCGATCCGGAGCGGTTCGTGGTGGTGCGCGAGATCGATCCCTAGCGCGCGATCAGGCCACAGCGAGCGTGGCGCGCGGCAAGGACCGCCATGAACCTCACTGACAAGGTGGCCATCGTGACCGGCGCGGGCTCCGGAATCGGCCGCGCCGTCGCGCTGAGACTCGGCGCCGCGGGCGCAAAGGTGATCGCGGCGGATTACAACGAGGAGGCCGCGGCCAAAACCTGCGCCGAGCTGAAAAATGCGAACGTCCAGGCGATCTCGCGGCGGACCGACGTTTCCCAAACCGGCGAGGTGCAGCAGCTCGTCGCCTTTGCCGTCCGCACCTTCGGCAGGCTCGATTGCGCGGTCAACAATGCGGGAATCCAGGGCGAGCTCGCTTCGACCGCCGAGTGCAGCGAGGAAAACTGGGATCGTATCGTCGACACCAACCTCAAGGGCGTTTTTCTCTGCATGAAGTACGAGTTGCGCGAGATGCTCCGGCACAGTAGCGGCGCGATCGTTAACATCGCGTCGAACTTCGGTCTCGTCGGGTCGCCGCAGATGCCTGCGTACTCGGCCAGCAAGCACGGAGTCGTGGGTCTTACCAAAACCGCGGCGATCGAAGTTGCGGCGCGCGGAATCCGCGTCAATGCGGTCTGCCCCGGACCGACGATGACGCCGCTGGCCGAGGCGGTGATCAAAGACACGCCGGGAATCATCGACGCGATCAACAGCCGACTGCCGATCGGCCGGATGGCGAGCCCCGAAGAGATCGCGCAGGCGGTCGCATGGCTATGCTCGGACGAGGCGGTCTTCGTGGTCGGCGGAATCTTTCCGGTAGACGGCGGCTACGTCGCGCAGTAGGAATTTCTCCGCGACAGCGGAACAACCGCGGTTAATGCGCACGGCCGGCGTGCGGCGATAGCCAGACCTGCTCGAGCCGCGTGGGGCGCATCGGGTTGAGCACATATCCGTTCACCCACGGCTGGCGAATCATGTAGGCGACCGGATTGTAGAGAAAAACCCAGGGCGCGTCGGCCACCACGATTTGCTCGGCCCGGTTGTAAAGCGCGTAGCGCCGCGCGCGGTCGTTGAGCGGCGCGGCCTCAGCCAGCAGTTTGTCAACCTCGGGATTGTAGTAAAAAGTGTCGTTGTTGCCGCCCCATTGCTGGCGCGAGAACAACACCTCGAGAAAGTTCTGCGGGTCGGAAAAATCGGCCTCCCATCCGAGATCGACCAGCGCAACGGTGTCGGGCTGACGAATCGCCTCGAGCAGCGGCGCCCACGCGACCGGCTTGAGCTCGACGTGAACGCCGACCAGTGCCAGGTCCTGCTGTATCGATTGGCCGATCATCATTTCGGTGCGGTCGGCGCGCATCCAGAGCGTCGGCGAAAAGCCCTTGCTCACGCCCGCCTGCTCGAGCAGCAGGCGCGCCCTTGCGGGATCGTAAGGATAGCCCTTGAGGTCCGGATCGAAGCCCGGGAGCCCCGGAGGCAGCACGCCGTTGGCGACGACGCCGCGTCCGTTGAGCAGCGCGATTATCTTGTGCTTGTCCACCGCGTAGTTGAACGCGCGCCGCACGCGAACGTCGTCGAACGGCTTCATCCGGCAATTCATCCCGAGGTACTCGGTCGCGATATCCACGATATGGATCGTCAGCGCGCGCAGCCCCGGCGTCTTCATCACGTAGAGAAACTCCGCCGACGGAATTCTCGAGACGTCGATCGCTCCGGCCTCGAACTTGAGCCACTGCAAGTCATCGCTTACGCCGATTTCCTCGACCACCGCGTCGAGCCGCGGAAGACCCTTGACGAAGTAGCCGGGATTTTTGACCACCACGATGCGCTGGCCGCCGATCCATCGCGCGAGCTTGAACGGCCCACTGCCCAACGCGTGGCTGGAGAAATCCTCGCCCCAGCGCTCGACCTCCTCGCGCGGCACCGCCGCTGCAAACGGCATCGCGAGCTTCTGCACGAAGATGGGATCGGGACCGTCGAGATGAAACACGATCGTCCACGGGTCGGGCGTCTCGATACCGCTGACCTCGTGCGCGCGCCCTGCCTGAAATTCCGCGGCCCCGGTTATTTCGCGAAAATACTCCATCCCCTTCGAGCGCGTCGCCGGATTGAGCACGCGCTCGATTTCGTACTTGAAATCGGCCGCGGTGACCGCGCGCCCGTTGGTGAAGCGCGCGTCGCGCCGCAGATGAAACGTGAAGAGCCGCGCGTCCGGCGACGAGCTCCAGGCGGTCGCGATATCGGGCACAAGGTCCACGCCGGCGTCGCTGTAGCGTACCAGCGTGTCGAAGATCATCTGCTCGAAGCTCCACGAGGCGGTGTCGTAACCGGCGGCCGGGTCGAGCGTGGGGACGTCGTCCTGGACCGCGAGATGGAGCACCTGGGCGCCGGGCGGAAAGACCGGCGGGGCGGGCGCGCCCGCCCC